>DASXBH010000250.1:0-2237 GCA_036491775.1 Candidatus Acidiferrum sp. | reverse complement strand
TACCAGTTCGCCGGTGTTGCCCATGTGGAAGTCCTCGTAGGCATCCCACAATCCATCCCGAATCATCGAATCGACTACTTTCTGATCGCCGATGCGATAACCGGTGCGTGCCTGTGGCAAAAGGTAGGGGCAATTGGACATCGACTCCATACCACCGGCGACGACGATTTCACTTTCGCCAAGTTGCACGGCTTGCGCGGCCAGAGCCACGGCTTTTAGTCCAGAACCACAAACCTTGTTGATGGTCATCGCGGCAACGCGCGGATCACAGCCACCTTTGAGCGCCGCCTGGCGCGCCGGATTCTGGCCGATCCCGGCTTGCACTACGTTGCCGAGAATCGCTTCGTCGACTTGTTTCGCTTCGATGCCAGCGCGACGAATAGTTTCAGCAACGACCTTGCCTCCCAATTCGGGCGCGGTGAAACCAGCAAGGCCTCCCTGAAATTTTCCAATAGGAGTGCGCACAGCAGAAAGAATGACGGGAATTTCCATGGAGTTCCTCCGGGAGGGCGAACCTTAATTATACCGGGAAGCGAGGTGAGGAGGAATTCGTGCAAGGGCGGGCGAACCGCCCCTGCGGAAAGTAGACTAATCAGTCGGCGGCGGAAGCTTTGGCTGCGGGAGGAGTCGCTTCATCGGCGCTGGGGCCATATAGACCAGGAACCGGAATATCCAGCGCACGGAAGTACATGGTCAATTGAGCGCGATGGTGAATCAAGTGGTTGAGAACCATGCCACGAATACAAGCTACGCGCGGCATGGTGAAGATGGTTTGGCCGCCCGCGAGAAGCGTCCACGGTTTCATGATGTCTTCGTCGCTGACGTCCGCAAGGGCCTTTCGGGTGTCGGCGACGTTCTTGTCAAATTCGGTGAGCAGTTCCTTCTGATTGGTGATTTTGGGTGGCTCGTAGCCCGGTCCGTCGATCGGGGCGTAATCGAGATGGTCCGTATGAATCGTCATGGCAGCCCAGCCCGGAAGATTCGCGACGTGCGAAGCCATCCAGCCCATGGTGCCCGACTTCTCATGCGGTTTCCAATCCCACTTATCATCGGGAACACGCTCCAGAACTTTGCGAGTGCCCTGCATTTCCTGATCGAACTCGCCCAACATCATTTGCCCGATGGTCATAAGTTTTCTCCTTGCGTAAAGTGCGGCTGTCCAATTGGACGTAGCCTACAAGAAAACGGCAGCGACGGACATTAACACGCAGGCGAACAAAAAGCAAAAACTATTTTTCTTGCCGATTAGCCCCCCGCAGCTTGCTTTGATTTCTCCTTCGCCGCACAATTCTGCCATGGCGCACCAATTTACAACTTCTCATTTGAAAGACTCCATCGATTTATTCCGGTACTACAAGAAATTGGCGGAACGCGCGATGGAGCAGTGCCCGGAGGAACATCTCTTCGCGACTCTGGACGTGGAATCGAATTCCATCGCCGTGGTGGCCAAACATATGGCGGGGAATATGCGTTCGCGTTTTACGGATTTTTTAACCACGGACGGAGAGAAGCCGGATCGTCATCGCGATTCCGAGTTTGAAGAGCCGGCAAAGTCGCGAGAAGAGTTGATGGCACAGTGGGAAAGTGGCTGGGCCTGTGTCTTCAGCGCGCTGGAACCGCTGAACGACGGCGATCTGACGCGCACTGTCATGATTCGGACTGAGCCGCATTCGGTGATGCAGGCTATCACCAGGCAAATCGCCCACTACACCTATCACATCGGCCAAATCACTTTTCTGGCGAAACATTTCGCGGCAGAGAAAGGCAATTGGAAGGCGCTCACCATCCCACGCAAGCAGTCTGCGGACTTTAACGCAAGGGTCGCCTCAGGCGAAGCGTCGCAGCGCTAAGTTCGCGTTAATATACGCATCGACTGGCATTCCGGCGCATCCGGCACTCAAGGTCAGGACGTTGGAAGGATTCTGGACGCCGTGGCTACGCATAAAGGTGTTTCTCGCGAGGGACTTCTGAAATCCCTGCTTTAACCGGATCGTAGCTCAGACTCTTCGCTTCTTCTTCGCCCCGAAACGCGTTATCCTTCTTGGGAAGAAACAAACGGTGCGATCCTGAACGGAAGATAGCAAGCATGAACACATTATTTGATTTGGGAAAGCCGGAGGCGCCTAGCGGGCTGCAGATTAATGAGGCGCAGCGGCGGGCAATTACGCATGGAGACGGGCCGCTCCTGGTGATTGCGGGGGCCGGTACCGGGAAAACGCGGGTGATCACCGAGCGGA
>DASXBH010000249.1:0-7150 GCA_036491775.1 Candidatus Acidiferrum sp. | reverse complement strand
CGTCATCAACGCTTCATTCGTCGCAATCCGCACCAGCCACGTCGAAAATCGCGCCTGCCCCTTAAACTGGCTTATCTTCGTGAACGCCTTACACAACGTGTTCTGCACATTGTCTTCTGCGTCCGCTTGATTCTTCAGAATTCTCAGCGAGATGCGGTAAATCTTTGCCATGCATGCTTCTGCCAATTCCGCAAATGCAGACCGGCTTCCCACGCACGCTTGTCGGATCAGCAGGGTTTCAGAGGGGGGAATTAAGGGGGTGTCCATTGGACTCTCCTACGAGCTTGAGCTGTGAATCCTGCGAATTCTTAGCTGCCACCTTAATTGCCGCCCCCTCCCCGAACAATACGACTCTCTCTGTAGCCTCCTCGCTAAATCGACCTACCCTACTCTCCACATTTGCGACCCACCGCCGCGAATAGACTCGCCGCGAATTGGCCGACCGCCCGAAAGTCGTCTTACCTCGCCGTTGGGGCTCGCTATTGTGCGCCAGTCAAAGCGGTTACCTAGGTGTTCGCCGCAAAAGACTCTTCGCTCGTAATTCATTGTCCACTCTCGATTTACCAAGCGAGATAGCACAAATCTCTTGTAACTCCAGCCCTCAGGTGGCATCCAATAGCCTGTTTCTCAGAGTAGGGGTATTACCTGATGCTTCGCCGCCATCCCCCTCAGTTACTCTCCTCCTTGGGCATCCCAGCGACGACAGGAGAACCATGTCTGCCACGCAACCGAAGCTAGTCGAAGAACAAAGTTTGCTGGCGCGTCTCGCCGCCGCTCGCAAAAACACAGATGAGCTGTTTCACATCGTTCGAAACGATTCGCTTTATGGCCGTCCTATCGCCGAACGCCACCGCACCGTTTTCTACCTTGGTCACTTGGAAGCCTTCGACTTCAACCTTTTCCGCCATGGTAATCCCTCACTCCAATCGTTTAATCCCGAGTTCGACAAGCTCTTCGCCTTTGGCATTGATCCCGTAGATGGCGGTCTGCCTACCGATCAACCCTCCGATTGGCCTTCGCTCGAAAAGGTCAGAGAATACGTAAATCGCATTCGCCAAACCATCGACGACTCGCTCAATCAGCTCCGCTACAACGACGCGCAAGGCGGCGTTTTTCCTTCTCAGGACACATTACTCAACGTCGCCATTGAGCATCGCCTCATGCACGCAGAGACTCTTTCCTACATGTTTCATCGCCTGCCCTTCGACCGGAAGAATCCGCAGCCCGCAGAAAATCCGCGCATCGGTCCAGCCGTTCGCAACGAAATGCTCAAAGTTCCCGCTGGCTCCACGCGCCTTGGCCTTTCCAGAAAAGATCCCATGCGGTTCGGCTGGGATAACGAATACGAAGCTTTTGACGTCGTCGTCCCCCCCTTCCGCATCGATAAGTTCATGGTCACCAACGGCGAATTCCTCAACTTTCTCCTGGATGGAGGCTACGAAGACCCGCGTCTCTGGTCTCCCGCGGATTGGCAATGGAGGGAGCAAAATTCCATTCACAATCCTGCCTTTTGGGAAAACAACGTCGGTGAATGGCTATACCGCGGCATGTTCCAGAATTTCGCGTTGCCCCTCGCTTGGCCTGTTTATGTCAGTCACGCCGAAGCTCGCGCCTTCGCTCGTTGGACAAAAAAGTCTCTCCCCACAGAAGCTCAGTGGCAACGCGCCGCCTACGGCACGCCGCAAAATGTCGATCGCGAATTTCCTTGGGGCAACGAAACTCCCTTAGCGGGTCGCGGCAATTTCGATTTCGCCAGTTGGGATCCCTCCGACGTCAACGCCTTCCCGGAAAATAAAAGCAGCTTTGGCGTCGTAGGCCAGCTCGGCAATGGCTGGGAGTGGACTTCCAGCTCCTTTGCTCCTTTCGAGGGTTTCGAACCTTTTAGTTTCTATCCCGGCTATTCGGCAAATTTTTTCGATGGCAAGCACTTTGTCATCAAAGGTGGCTCGGCGCGTACCGCTGCTTGTATGTTGCGTCGTTCCTTCCGCAATTGGTTTCAGCCGCACTATCAGTACGTTTACGCTGGATTTCGATGCATCTCCGAATAACCGAAGGGACGGAACTCCTCATGTCAACTTACATCGCTACTGCCGCTGCCCCTTCGCCAAGTGCCATCACAAGCGACATCTGCAACGGCCTGCTGAAAGAAGGACAAAAAGAAATTCCCTCGAAATATTTGTACGACTCCGTCGGCTCTGCCCTCTTCGAAGTCATCTGCCATCTTCCTGAATATGGCGTCACCCGCGCCGAGGGTCGGCTCCTCGCTCAGTATTCCGACGAGATCGTTTCCAAATTGCCTTCGCCCGTCCTTGTCGCCGAATTGGGCAGTGGCACTGGCAAAAAAACTCGCATGCTTCTTGAAGCACTTTGCCGCCGCCAGAGCGAGACCTGCTACCATCCGATCGAAATCTCTCGCGACGCCTTAGTGATGTGCCAGCGCGAGCTTGGCGATATTCGATGCATCCACGTCGTCGGTCTCGAGCGGGAATATCTTCAAGGGCTCCAGGAAGTCGTCGCCCGCCGCAAAAAAGATCAACATCTCCTGGTCCTCTTCCTCGGTGGCACCATCGGCAACTTCGACGGTTCGGCCAGCATCGATTTTCTTTCCCGCGTTCGTAATGCTCTTCGCCCCGGGGACTCGCTGCTTCTCGGCGCGGATCTCGTGAAGCCTATCCCCACGCTCATCGCCGCGTACGACGACCCCATCGGTGTCACCGCTGCTTTCAATCTCAATCTGCTCGCTCGCCTCAATCGCGAAATCGGTACCGATTTCGAAGTTGCTCAATTTCAGCATGTCGCTATTTTCAACCAATTCACCAGCAGCATCGAAATGCATCTTAAATCTCGCATCGATCAGACCGTCACCATTCCTCCTGCTGGCGCTTCCTTCAATCTCGTCGCTGGAGAAACCATCTGGACCGAAACCAGTCACAAGCACTCCCACCCCGAACTCGCTAATATGGCTCGTCAATCCGGCTTTCGCTGCGAAGCCTCGTGGGTCGACCAGGAATGGGCCTTCGCCGAAAATCTCTGGATCGCCGCCTAGTTTTTGGGATGTTTTGAACACGGAAGGATTCGCCGGCGCGACTTTCCGAGTCAGAGCGGACAGCAAACGGCAAATTTACAGTCCACGCGAATTCCTGAATTCCTGCACCACCACTTTCGGATCCTTTAACTCCGCATCCACCGCATAATTCATCTTCCGCATGTCGTTCGCGGAAATCTTTCCGGCCAACTCCGCAATCGCCCCTCGCAGCGCCGGATAGCGTTCCATCGTTTCCTCGCGCACCACCGGTACCGCGTCGTAGGGAGGGAAGTAGTGCAGGTTGTCGTCCAGCGCCACCAGGTGCAGCGTATCAATCAGTCCATCCGTCGAGTTTCCCGCCACCACATCCACCTGATGTTGCAGCAGCGAACGATACACCAGTCCCAGGTCCATCACCTTCGGCTTGTCCGCGAAATGCAGTCCATACCGCTGCGACCATCCCGGAAATCCATCCGGCCTTTCCAGAAATTCGTATCCAACGCCAATCCGCCACTTCGGCGCCACGGAAGCCAAATTCGACATCGTCCGCAAATTCAGAGCCTTCGCATCGTCACCGCGAATCACCATCGCAAAGGTATTTTCAAATCCCAGCGGCTCCATCACCTCCAATTTGAATTTCTCCGCGTAGCCCTTCTTCACTCGTTCGTACACCGCGTGCGAATAATTCTCTGGTGTAGTCTCCGCGCTCGCCGTCTCCAGCGGTTCGTTCAACACCGCGGTCAGCGCCGTCCCCGTATATTCCACATACATATCCAGTTGCCCCGCTAGCAGCGCCTTCTGTACCAGCAGTGTCCCACCAAGATTCGTCTTCCGCTGCACAGCAATCCCGGTTCGCGCCTCCACGTGTTGCGCCAGCAATTCCGCCAGCACCACCTGCTCCGTGAAAAATTTCGATCCGACAACGAGCCCCGCTTTTTGCTCGCGCTTACAAGCGCATAGAGAACACGCAACGCCAAGCAGAACTAAAACCACCCCCAGCCGATTCCGCAATTTGTGCATTTAGCCGTGTATTCTCCCCATGAACGCAAACAACGCTGACGCCCATTTCTATTCCATCCAGCTTGCCTACACCACCTTCAGTCGCCTCTCCAGCCGCCCCAACAGCACATCCGCCATAATCGCCAGCAGTGCCGCCGGAATCGCCCCCGCCAGCAACAATGAATCGCTCACCAGTGCCACTCCGCGAAAAATAAACGTCCCCAATCCTCCCGCTCCAATCGCCGCTGCAATAGTCGCTACTCCAATCGTAATCACCGTCGCCGTTCGTACGCCCGCCAGAATCACAGACAATGCCAGCGGCAGACGCACCCGCATCATAATCTGCGATCGCGTCATCCCCATCGCCTCCGCAGCCTCCAGCAGCGCCGCATCAATTCCAGTCAGCCCCACATATGTATTCCGCAAAATCGGCAGCAGTGCGTACAGAGTCAGCGCCACTATCGCGGTCCGTTTCCCAATCCCGCCAATAAATGGAATCGGTATCAAAAATCCAAACAGCGCCAAACTCGGAATCGTCTGAAATATACTTGCCAGTCCCAACGCCACATTTCGCAGCGCCGCCCGGTGCACAATCGCCATCCCCAGCGGCACTCCAATCACAATCGCAATCGCCATCGCGATCAGTACCAGTTCCAAGTGCTCCAGCGTCGCCCCCAGGATTTCTGCCCGGTGCTCCAGGAAAAAGCGCCAGAAATTCATGCGGACTCCCCCACCCTATCCGCGTCCGCCACCACCAGCGACTCCGCAAACGCTCGCACCTCCGGATGATCGATCTTCAAAAACTTGTTCGGTGCTCCGCTCGCCACCACCTTACCGCCTGCCAGCAGCACGATATTCGTTGCCAGAAACAGCGCTTCTCGCAAATCGTGCGTCACAAATACAATCGTCTTCCCCAACCGCCTCGCCAGCTCTCGAAATTCCTTTTGCAACTCCGCCCGCGTCACCGGATCCAATGCTGCAAACGGCTCGTCCATCAACAATATCTTCGGATCGGCAGCCAACGCCCGCGCCACGCCCACTCGTTGCCGTTGCCCGCCCGAAAGTTCCCGCGGCTTCCGCCCGCCAAACTCCCTCGGATCGAGACCCACAATGTTCAACACCTCTTCCACACGCGCCGTTTTCCGTGCCCGTTCCCAATTCTCCAGCGTTGGCACCAGCGCCACATTGTCCGCCACTGTGAAATGTGGAAATAATCCACCTTCCTGAATTACGTATCCAATTCCTCGCCGCAGCCGAATCAAATCCCATTCCCTCGTCGCTCGACCTTCCACCTCCACCGCTCCGCTCGACGGCAGCAACGTTCCATTAATCAATCGCAGTAGCGTCGTTTTTCCGCTCCCGCTTCTTCCCAGCAGCACCAGCGTCTCCCCGCTTCGTACCGCCAACTCCACTCCCGAGACCAACTCCCGCGAAGCCCCCGACCCATTCTCCACGCGGTAATACACATCGCGGAACGCGATCGCTTCTCCATTCCCATTTGTCGCCGGTTTTTCCATGTGCTTGATGCTATTCATTCTAGAGGCAATTCACACCTTCTTTTATCATCGCCCGCAAAAGAGCAACCCTCCACCGCGTTTGTAGGCATGCTCCTCAGCCCAACCCGCCCCGCTCCCACTTCTCTGAAAGGAACCCGTTGCGCACCCTCCAGAAAACCTGAGACGATACGGCACACATCCTAAGGTTAGCGCCTCGCCTAAGGACAATCGCCGATTCGTCTTTGCTCCGAGCGTGTGTTCGTTCACCCGCTCACGTTGTTCGGCCCAAGGAGTCAGGCTCATTCATGCCCAATATTCTCGTCACCGATGACGACCCTTCGACTCGTCAAATGGTTCGCCGTATTCTCAAGAAAAAAGGCCACTCCGTAGGCACAGCCGCTGATGGCATCGCCGCGCTTCGCCTCATTCGCAGCAAAAAGGTCGACCTCGTTCTCCTCGATATCTGGATGCCCAAAATGACTGGCCTTGGCCTCCTCGGCAGCCTGCAAGGCGAATCCGATATTCCCAAAATCATCGTTATGATGCCGGAGGAAACCACGCCCACCTTGATAAATTCCATGCGTGGCCGCGTTTATCAATTCCTTCGCAAGCCATTCGACGCAGACACCCTCCTCGCCACCGTCGAAAACGCCTTGTCCCACAGTCCTGCCGAGCCCGCTATCGAAGTGCTTTCCGCGAATAAACACTGGGTCGAACTCCTTGTCCCCTGCGAGCGCTCCGTCGTCAATCGCGTCCAGAGTTTTCTCTCCCGCCTCGAGTCCGATATTTCTCCCGACGTCCTCGAAAAAGTTGGTTACGCCTTCCGCGAACTGCTCAACAACGCCATCGAGTGGGGTGGCCATCTCGATCCCAATCTTAAAGTCCGCATCTCCTACATTCGCACCAAAAAAATGCTCATGTATCGCCTCGATGATCCCGGGCCGGGTTTCAAACTCGAAGATCTCAAACACGCCGCCATCAGTAATCCCGAAGACAATCCCATGGCCCACATTCCGGTCCGTGAGGAAAAAGGCTTACGCCCCGGCGGCCTGGGGTTGTTGCTCAGCCACCAGCTCGTCGATGAACTCGTTTACAACGAAACTAGAAACCAGGTCGTCCTGATTAAATATCTCTGATCGCCCACTGACCTAAAAGTCCGTCAACACACCGGCGCCAACGCCGGCCGCGCAATTTCCCTTACCCTTCCGTCCTGCAGTACACTAACCCGATTCATTTCATTCATTTTCTTAAGGAGCATTCCTCAAATGTCATCCGCAATCCTCTCTGGCGCCGATTTCAAAAAGCAACTACGCGCTGGCTCACCAAAATTTGGTTTGTTTGTGAATTCTCACAGTCCCACCGTCGCAGAGCAACTTGCTCACAGCGGCTACGACTGGCTGCTGATCGACACCCAGCATGGCCCCATGGGTTACGAAAAACTCTCTGGCATGCTCGCCGCAGTTGCCAGCGGTGGCGCGAAATCCATGGTGCGCGTCGGCGGCTATGCCGATCGTCCCGGCATTCAGCAAGCTCTCGATCTTGGTGCCGACGGCGTCTTAATCCCCTACATCAACACCGCAGAGGAGGCGCGTCAGGCCATCAGTTGCGCCCGTTATCCCACCGCGGGCAC
>DASXBH010000248.1:0-19932 GCA_036491775.1 Candidatus Acidiferrum sp. | reverse complement strand
GTTGAGCTCACAGCTAACCTATACCTGGGGACATAACTTGGACGATGTGACCGAGTATCGCGGCGTCCTTCCGCTGGACAGCACCAACCTGAAACAGGAGTACGGCAACGCGGACTTCGACACGCGCAACAGCTTCGCGGGCCAAGCTACCTACAGCATTCCCAGAGCAAACTGGGCAACCGGATGGAAAAACTGGTTCGTGAACGATTGGCAACTCAGCACCCTACTGATCCTGCACAGCGGGCAGCCGTTCAACATTACCGGCGGCACATCGCGCCCGGGATACAACATCACTGGCGATCCCTTCGCCGGAGTTAACCACACGTTTGTACCGGGAGTAGGCGAGCAATGGGTTAACGCAAGCGTGTTCGTGCCGGCTGCGTCTGGAGATCCTGGGAATCTCTCGCGAAACCGCTTTGTGGGACCCAACTTCAAGGACCTGGATTTCTCGGTGCTGAAGAATCTGCCAATCACTGAGCGGGTCAAAGTTCAACTGCGTGCGGAAATGTACAACGTATTCAACCGCAAAAACCTCGCTTCAGGCGCTGGCTCTGTGGGGAGCACTGGGCTAGTCACCGATACCATCGGCGACTTCAACGGAGCGCCGGGGCTAGGGCCCGGAGAGCCGTTCAACATGCAACTTGTGGCCAAGATTATTTTTTAACCACAACTTATCCGACCTTTACTGGGCCTTCGCGAAATTGCGGAGGCCCATTTCTTATTTGCGTCCGTTCCGTTGAAAACCAAACCTCTCTCCCGTGGGGTACAATCCTTTGTGTAATTTAGGAGAACCCCGTGCGCTATTCGATCGGTTTAATACTCGCGACTCTGATGTTGTTGACCGCCCGCGCTGATGCGCAAACCAAGCTTTCCACGAAGTGGGAGGAACTGACCGCGGCGGATTTTCGCGATGCGATCGCCAAAGCTCAGGGGACCTGTTTGCTGCCATTTGGCATTTTGGAGAAGCATGGGCCGCATTTGCCGCTGGGCACCGACCTGCTCAACGTACGCTACGTGGCGGAACACGCGGCGCAACAGGAGTACGTGGTAATCTTCCCGCAGTATTTTGCCGGACAGATATTCGAAGCGCGGCACGAACCCGGCACCATCTCCTATAGCGCCGAAACGCAGATGAAACTTCTGCAGGAGACCACCGACGAGATGGCTCGCAACGGCTGCAAAAAAGTGGTCATCGTAAACGGCCACGGAGGCAACGAGCACTTACTTCCCTACTTTGCGCAGTCGCAATTAGAGCGTCCGCATGACTACGTGGTGTACGTGCAATGGGGACACGACGCCACCAAAAAAGTCGGAGCCGAAAAAACGGGACCCGACTGGCATGCCGGTGAATCGGAAACGTCCAACACGCTGGTAAGCCATCCTGACCTGGTTCACATCGATCGCGCCAAAAACGAATCGGGCGCGGACCAACGGCGCGTGAAGCTCCCGGAAAACGTGTACACCGGAATCTGGTGGTATGCACGTTTTCCCAATCATTACTCGGGCGACGGCTCGACGGCCACCAAGGAACAAGGCGAAGCGGACATGCAGAGTTGGGTCAATACAGTGGTGAAAGCAATCCGCGCCATTAAGGCCGACGACGAAAGTTTAAAGCTGCAAAAGGAATTCTACGAAAAGGCCCAGCATCCGCTGGATACGCCAACGAAATAGCGCGCTTACGAAGGCTTCATCGAAGAAAAGCGGGTGATCTTGCCATCAACAATCACGGCAACATACTTACCCGCTTGCAGAAACTGCATGACCTTGGAACCTTTGCGGGCTAATTCCGCCCAACGCGACTTGGTGTTGGGATTTTGCTCCAAGCCCCGATAGTCGTTACCATCTACTTCAAAATCCACTTGTCGTAACCGCTTACCGGCCGTTTTGCGCACAGGGTAAATTCGATCGCCAAGGCTGACAGTTCTTGCCTGTTCGACCATTGCTTGTCGCCAAACCTCCAAAAAGAATTGATCAAAAGCGCTGGAATGCGGTGCCATGCCATCAGGATAACGCGACTCGATGGCGCGAAGGAATTCCAGAGGATGAAGGTGCAGGGCTAGCGAGCGCGACGGAGCGTTTCCAGCCACGCGGCCAGCGTATCGTTGTGCGGCGGTTCGACGTCGAAAAACTCGATGCCCATACCGATGCGAGGCTTCACGATACGTACGACGACCAGCGCTTCTAACGATTGACCTTTCCGCGTGAGTGTCAGCCGCCCGCGCGTTCCGATAGACAGCGGCTTGCTGGTGCAGATAAAGCATCCACCCATGGAAATGTCGGAGGTGACACCGTCCGTCACCTTGCCGCTTTCGAGATCGAAAATCTCGGCGTCGGCAGCAAATGGAAAACGAAGCGTGTAACGACGATCGCGAACTCCGGTAACACGCGGAGCTGGGGAGCCACTGCGTTCTGGCATAGAGATGACCTTGCTCACAAGAGAAACTCGACAATTCTCAGCAAAAAAGCGATTAGCCCCCTGGCGGTAAGGGCTTTCCAGGTCACCAGTGTGGCGGAGATTGGCCCTTTTGAGAACGCGGCTCATGTCCAGCAACACCCTAAAGGTAACCTGCCCAACCGCCTTGCCGGGACACTATTAGTGGGTACGACAAAGCCGAAATGGCCCTTAAACAGCGGCTGCGCGGCTCATGTTAGCCTGACAAATAGAGCGTCTATCGTGAATCCAACCATGCGTGTCGAAGGCATTCGTCAGAGCGATCGTGTGAGTTTGCGCCTGCAAGTCGAGGCGGCGTGGCTCTCCCCGGATGGCACCGCCATAAAACAACCCGCTGAAACGCTGCTGGTCAGCAGGAATGGTGGAGTGCTTCGCATGGAACAGCGCTTGTTTGCCGGACAAGAAATTACTTTGCACCGCAAGCTGGAAGGCGATCAAACTAAAACGGTGCGGGCGCGCATCGTGGCCGAGATCGACAAAGAGCCGGACGGATTTATCTACGCGGTGTCGATCATGGAGCCCCGCGCCGATTTCTGGGACATCGACTTCCCTGCGCCGCAAAAAGGCGAAGAAGCGCTAGCCCGCATGCTGATGGAATGCAGCTTCTGCCAACGCCGCGAAGTCGTTTATCTGAACGAGATGGAAGTGAAATCATTCGAGATTCGCCGCTGCGCCGCACGCGTTTGCCGTCATTGCGATTCGCCATCGATTTGGGTGGAGGCGCAGTCCGACCCCAAGTTGGAACATACGCCCAACGGTGGTACGGCGATGGAAGAACGCATTGTGCCACGCAGAAATCGCACGCGTGTGAAGGCACGAGTACTGGCGTGCATCCGGCGCCGTGGATTTCAAGAGGAAGTAGCGGTCTGCGAAGATTTATCCAAGGGCGGCATCAGCTTTCGTAGCCGGAACGAATACCCGGAAGGCACCAGGCTGGAAGTCGCTGTTCCCTATACACCGGGATCGGGAGCCATTTTTGTGCCGATACGCATCGTGTTTTCGCAGCGCATTGCGTCAGCAGGTTTGTTCCGCCACGGCGCGTCGTATCTGCGCGCGCCTGAGTAACGCAAAAAGGATTCACGACAGAGGCCGCAGAGGTATGCCGAGTCCGCGAACCATGCTGCGTACGTTAGTGTTTTGCGACGCGATCGCCAGTTGATGATGGCATTCCAGAGCATGCGCTGATCACCACGATTCAAATCGCGGTGAAGCGGATTGAAGTCTCCATCCACCAAAAAAAAAACGGGCGCCCTGAATGGGGTCAGGGCGCCGTGTGGGTCGAGGGCATTCTGGGCAAACTTGTTAGTCGAGAGCAGCAACCGCGTTTTGGTCGCGACGACGACGATGCAGATAATGCATGGAAATGTTCAGGTAGACTTCGCCGCATGGCGTTTCGATGCAAAGCACCATGGCTTCTGTATCCACGCTGCCACCAAGACCTTCTTCGTTGGCATGAATCTCCGGCGGAAACACTTTGAAGCGAAAGCCTTGATCGTTCAGCAGCGTCACGGAATTCCCGATGACCATATTCGCCAGTTCGCAGACCGTTTCGCGCACCACCTGCTCGCTCTCCGGCAGTGGAGCACCGGCAAGTTGGTTGGCAACGCGCATAGCCACTTCGGGGGCGAGATCGAGAATGACGCGACCTTCGATGTCCCCTTTGATGGCGATCAGCGCAGCGACACCTTTGCGGCGATAGGTTTCTTCGTCCATGGAAAGGTCGACGATGCGCGTGGGCGCCTGCAACGATTCGGCAAACACCGCATCCGCAGCGTTAATAAACGGCTGGATGAGTTCCATCCTCATGAGTGATGCTCCCCCGCGAGTGCCACAGGCGCACCGGCGGCATTTGGATCGTCTCCCAAAACGTAGCGAAGAATTTCGTACAGCACTTCCGGCTTCACCGGCTTCTGGACGAAGTGCTTGGCGCCCTTCTGCAGCGCCGCGAGAATATTTTCCTGATAGCCGACGGACGACACCATGACAATGCGGGCGTCAGCGTGCTGGCGAACGATGCGTTCGACAGCTTCAATGCCCTCCATTTGCGGCATGGTGATGTCCATCAAAACGATATCCGGACGGATACGGTTGTACTCGGCAATCGCGGTGAGCCCGTCGCCGGCTTCCCCCGCCACTTCCCCGCCAAAGAGCTCGATCATTTTGATCAAGTTCTTACGGGCAAAGACGGAGTCGTCCACTACCAGGTAGCGAACGGGCTGCTGGTCTTTTCGAAGCAGGGCTTGAAACTGTTGCATAACCTTCTCCTTTGGCTCCGCACACCCATCAGGTGCGTGGAGTCGAAACCGGGGTCCTGTCGTGTTTCTCGTGCTTCTCCGACTTATCCTGCGCATCCGACTTGTCGTGTGCACCACTGCTGCGCTCGTTACCGTATTCCCTGACGAGGTACGGGGCGAGTCCATCGAGTGAAATCACCTTGTTTACATATCCCTTTACGATTGCTGCGCGCGGCATCCCTGCAACGACACAGGTCTCTTCGCTTTGCGCGATGGTCATTCCGCCGGCGGCCTTGATCGCGCCAATACCTTCGGCTCCGTCTTCACCCATTCCGGTCATGATGATGCCGACCGCGGTAAGACCGAATTCCTGAGCGACCGAGTGAAACAAGACGTCTGCGGAAGGCCTGTGCCCGTTGATCGGTGGACTATCCGAAAGTATCGCCATCTCGCCGCGGGGCATCCGCCGCACCATCACGTGGCGATTGCCCGGGCAGATCAGGACGCGCCCGGCTACCAACAAATCGCCAGATTTCGCCTCTTGCACATCCAGCGCACAGCATTCATCCAACCGGCGCGCAAACATTTCGGTGAAGCCTTCCGGCATATGCTGAACCACGACAAACGTCGCTGGGATGTCAGCCGGAATCTGCGAAAGAACATATTGCAGGGCGTTGGGACCACCCGTAGAAATACCGATGGCAATGATGCGGCTGGGTGGCAGCGCAGTCCGCGAACCTTTCTTCTGCAGATGTGCTGGCTCAACTGCGGGCTTTGGTAACGTCTTCGGGCCGCCCGCGCGCTTCGCTACTTTGATTTTCTCAATAAGCTGATACGCAACCGGATTCAGGTTCCCGGCAGCGGCATCTCTAGGCTTGGCTACGAAATCAATTGCACCCAGGGCCAGGGCTTTGAAAGTGGAGTAAGCGCCTTCCTTTGAATGCGTGCTGAACACAATTACCGGCAGTGGAGCGCTGCGCATAATCATCCGCAACGTTTCGATGCCATCCATGCGGGGCATTTCCAAGTCCAGCGTAACCACATCCGGACGCAATTCTGCGATTTTACGCAGCGCAAAAGCTCCATCCATCGCGGTTCCTACTACTTCAATATCCGGATCCCGCTCCAAAATAATTGGAATCAATTTCCGCATCAGCGCGGAATCATCGACAACCAGAACTCGGACTCGATCCTTCATGCTATGGCTCCCAGGGGAATTGATCGCGACAACCGCGTGAGTACCGCGGGCACGTTCAGAATCAACACCACAGTGCCGTCGCCGAGAATCGAGGCACCGCTGACCAAGTCGCTGGAAACCAATTCGCTCGGCAAAGCTTTTATAACCAGTTCTTCTTCACCGACCAGGCTATCGACGAGTAGGCCAAAGCGCTTCTCAGCCAACCCGATCACCACTACAAAGTGTTTCTTCTTTTTGGCTGCAGGATTTTCCACGGCATAGATACGGCTGAGCCGGTCGAGACGCACCAGTGTGAGAATCTGTTCACGCAGGCGAAGCACTTCGCGTTGGTCGACCAAGTGGATATCCGGATCATTGATACGCGCAATCTCGACGACCGAAGAAAGCGGCACGGCAAACAAGCGGCCACCCACGCGAAACAGTAAAGTCTGAATACTGGCGAGCGTAAGCGGTACGCGAAGCTGAATCGTGGTGCCTTTGCCCTTAACGCTGGCAACGTGCACGGTACCCTTCAGGCGATCCAGGACGGTACGGACCACATCCATGCCAACGCCGCGGCCTGAAACTTCTGTCACTTCATCAGCGGTGCTGAGGCCGGGCTCGAAGATCAAATTCATGAGGTCTTGCTCGATCAAACGATCCGCATCCTCTTTTTTAAGCAAGCCATTGCGCACAGCCTGTGCGCGAATCTGTTCCAGGTCGATGCCACCACCATCGTCGCGGACTTCAATCACGACTTGCGTGCCCTGGTGGTACGCATTCAGAGAAATTGACCCCCGTGCCGGCTTGCCGACGGCCAGGCGTTCACTACCGGTTTCGATGCCATGGTCAACGGCGTTGCGAATAATGTGCGTCAGAGGTTCAGCGAGCGCGTCGAGAATGCCTTTGTCGAGGTCGGTATGTTCGCCGGCGACTTCCAGGGCAATATCCTTGCCGCAAAGCTTGGCCACATCGCGGACCACTCGGGGGAAACGGCGGAACAATTGTTCTACCGGCACCATGCGAATCTTCAGCACGCATTTGTGCAGTTCATCCAGCACGCGTGATTGAAACGCCAGAGCTTCCGCCAGCTTGGCGCGCACCGGATCCCGCGCATGATTCACGTCAAATTCTGACAGGGTACGGTTGAGCATCGATTTGCCGATGATCAACTCGCCGACCAGGTTCATTACCGCTTCGATGCGTGTCGCATCGACGCGCAGGGTACTTTCCGTCACTGCTGCGACCGCGGAGGCGCCACCAGCCTGTTTCTGGGCAGCATCACCGTTACCCGGCGCGTGCGAAGTAATCTGTGCCGCTTGCGCTTCCAGCAAATCGCCAAGAAGTTCGTGCTCGGCGTTGTCGCCACGCGTGGCTGGCTCAACGCGTACATCCGTAACCACCGCCGGAATCTTGCAGCGGTGCGCAATGTGCTCCAGAGGATGCGTGCTGGCCACCGCCGCTTCTACAATTTCCACGGAAGCCGCCGCCTGATTATCCTCGGGGCGCAGAGCAATCACCGTTCCGCAAGCATGCAAAACATTACGGACCAACTGGAACGCAGCCGCGCGCATGGCACTGTTCGGATCGATGCGCATGGCAATGTTGTAGACACGATCGCCGCGCAACAGCGCTTCGGAAACCATCAATGATTCATATTCATTCCAACGGAAACTGGCAGGCACCTGCGCAACGCTGCCGTCCGCATCGGTCTTCGCGCCATTCGGAGTTTGTAACAAATTGTGAATCAGAACTCGCAACGGCTCGCCAGAAGGCGGTTCCAGGCGCTTCTGATACGCGCCTAGCATGCTTTCGAATGTATCGACCGCCGCCAGAATCACTTCGGCAAGCAATGGACCATGCGTCTGGCTAATCTGCAGCGACAGAACATCTTCCAGTTCGTGCGACAGTTCACTCAATTTCTGAAAACCGCAAGCCGCAGAGTCCCCTTTTAGGGTGTGAACGGCGCGACGCACACTACGAATAAGCTCTTCATCCGCGGGCCGCTTTTCCAATTGCATGCCCGTATCGTTGATGACCTGCAGAAGTTCCGCGGCACTCTCAAAAAAGAGATTGCGCAGCTCCGCTCCCCGATCTTCGGGCAAAAAGCTCAAGAATTCACCTCAAGGCGTTTGTACGCGGTGCCGTTGTTCTCGTGCACCATGCGGAATTTCTGCGTCAGGCCAAACAGACTCTCCGCGTGACCAACAAACAGAAAGCCGCCGGGATTCAAGCAATGGTAGAACTTGTCGATCAGGCGCTTTTGTTCCGCTTCGTCGAAATAGATCATCACGTTGCGGCACAGGATGATGTCGTTGCGGCGTGGTAAGAATTCTGTTTTCAGGTTGTGAAAGTCGAACTGAACCAATTCCTTGAGCTGCGGCTTTACCGCATATTTGTCGGAAGTCTTTTCGAAATAGCGGAGTCGCGTGGTGTAGTCCACCGGCTCCATTTGAATTTCCGTGTACAAACCTTCTTGCCCGGTGCGCAGGCTGGCATAGCTGATATCCGAAGCCACGATTTCCAGCTTCCACGGCGGCGGAATCAGCGGCTTGGGCGATGGCATTTCAAACGGCAGCGGATTGCGAAGATAGTAGTAGGCCAGCGCGTCGCAAATAAGAATCGCTACGGAATAAGGTTCTTGCCCGGCCGAGCATCCGGCCGACCACACCCGCAAATTCCAATCGCGACGCTCTTGCTTGTGATGAAGAATCTGCTCCAGCACCGTTTTTTGCAGCAGCTCCAACTGTGGGCGATTCCGAAAAAAGCTCGTCTCGTTGACCGTGAGGTTTTCCAGAAGAAGTGCGAGTTCCGCGCGACCCTCGCGACTGGTCAGCAGGCGATAGTAAGCGTAGAACGAATCCAGACCGCAAGCTTTCAAGCGGCGCTGCAACCGATCCTTCAAGAAATGGGAGCGGCGTTCATCAAAATACATCCCGCATTCCTGGTAGACCAGGGTTTGAAGAAGTTTGAGTTCCGCTTCTGTGAGCTGAACCTGCGCGGTGATCGTTCCCATGCTGAGTGCGTGCGGCCGGCCGGCCTGGCAGCGCCAAGAAACTGGCGTTACCGGGTCATCGCGACGGGCTCCGCGGCCTCCTCGAGTTTCTTAAATTCGGGTTGACGCAATAACCGGGCGATGTCCAACAAAATGATGAGACGCCCTTTCAGTTTGCCAACGCCAGTGACGTAGCTGGATTCGCCTTCGGCAAACACCGAGCCGGGCGCTTCAATTTCCGACGGCGGAATCTTCAACACCTCAGACGCTGCGGTAACAATCAGTCCGAGAAGTTTGTTGTCTAGCTCCACCACCAGAATGCGATTCTTCTTGTCAGGCTGCACAGCCGCAGCGCCAAAGCGCTTGCGAAGATCCATCACCGGAATGATTTTTCCGCGCAGGTTGATGACACCTTCGATGATGTCCTGGGCATTCGGTACCACGGTGATTTCAGGTACGCGCACGATTTCGCGCACCGAGCCTATGCGCACACCATAGGTTTCGTTGCCGATGCGAAATCCGACGACTTGGTAGTCTTTCTCCATGACGTCTCCGCGTTACGAACGGCTCACTTCGGCGTACTCGTAATCTTTATCCCGCGATTCGGGCGCTGATGTGGAACGTCGCGACGGAGGCACTGGAGCTTCGCGGCGCTGGCGGGTCTGGCTGGAACGATCAATCACGAAGCGGTCCATGTTGTCGAGCAAGTTGCGCGACAGCTTGAGCATCTGCTCGGCAGCGGCGGAAAGCTCAGTGGAACTGGAAGCCGACTGCTGCACCAGTTCACGCATTTTATCCATCGCGCGCACGACAGCTTGCGCACCAGAAGCTTGTTCCTCAACGGCGGAATTGATCTCCTGGGTAATTTCCGTGAGGCGGTTGGTAGCTTTGGCGATTTGCGAAGAGCCAACGGATTGCTCGTTGGTCGCCGCGCCGATTTCCTGCGAGAACTTATAAACCTCGGTGACAACGCTGGAGATTTTGTGAAGTGCCGAGCCCAGGTCATTGCCGAGGCTGAGTCCTTCTTCCACGATTCGCGTGCTGTGCTCCATGTTCTCGACCGCCTGCCGAGCTTCGCGCTGAATGCTTTGGATCAGGTCGGCAATTTCTTTGGTCGATTGCGTAGATTTCTCAGCCAGCTTACGAACTTCGTCGGCGACCACCGCAAAGCCTAGTCCGTGTTCCCCGGCACGAGCCGCTTCAATGGCCGCGTTCAGCGCAAGCAGGTTGGTCTGTTCGGCCAGATCGTCGATCACTTCGATAATCTTCCCGATGTCGTCGGCACGGTGGCCAAGGATGTTGATGATCTCCGCGGAAGATTGAATTGCGCGATTGGTGCGATTCAGACCGTCCGTAGCCTTCTCCATGGTCTGAATACCGGTGACCACTTCTTCGCGCGAGCGATTGGCGATATCCAGAAGCACTTTGGCCGTATCGGCCACGCGCTGGATCGAAGTGACCATCTGGTCGATGGATGCGGAAGTTTCCGCAACGCTGGAAGCTTGCACTTGGGTGTTCTTCACCACGTTCTGCACGTTGATGCTCATCTCGTGCATGGTACTGGTGACTTCTTCAATCGCGGAGGAGGCCTGAACGCTGACCTTGGCGGATTCGTCGGCAGCTCCGGCAACCTGGTTTGAACCCGCGGAAACTTGGGAAGCGCCATCGCGCGTGGTGCGCACGATTTCCCGCAATCCGTGATTCATACGAAGAAAAGCGTTGCCCAGCGTGTCACGCTTGGAACGCGGCGAAACCTCAACGGTAAGATCGCCTTCCGCGACCGCCATGGAGACAGCCGCCATTTCCTTCAAGTACGCGACCATGTTGTTAAAGGTGGTGGCCAGCGCACCGATTTCATCGTTTCGATGAATATCGATGTTCTGGTCGAGGTCGCCGGAGTCGCCGATTTCCTGGGCGACGGTGATGAGATGCTTTAGCGGCTCAGTTATCGACTTCGCGGTGCGAATGGCACGCTCGATGCCAAAAATGAGCGTGGCGATAGTGCCAACCACGATGATGATGAAGCTCACCAAACTGGCGCGATTCGCAGCAGTCTGCGAATCGGTAAGTGCCTTGCTGATATCCGTATTGGCTTGATCGAGGACCGACGCGGACTTCGACAACCACGATGCTGGATCTTTCTGCAGGTAGAAAATCTGCAAGTCGGAAACCGTCGCGTCGCCCGAATCGACCTGATGGCGCTTGGCCAACAGGGGCTTGGCAAAATTGTCGGTCCAACTCGCTTCGGTGCTCTCCACCTGAATCAGCGCGGTGTGCAGGAATTCATTGTTGGTTTGCGACTGGCCGCGCTTGATAATGTCTGAAAGCTCCGTGAAGCCCTTGTTCACTTTGTCTTCATCGCGCGGGTCGCCGCTGAGCAGGAAGTTGTTGAGGTTCAGGCGATTCAACATGATCTGGTAGCGAACCGATTCCGTAGTGCGCACACTCTCGAGCGTAGAGGCCGCTTCGCTGCTGGCCGATCGCGCCTTCCAAATTGCCGCGACATCCACCACCAGCAGCACCACAAGAGCGCCCAGGATGTACCCAAAATTTCGTTTGAGCTGCGTTCCGATCGTCATTGCGTCACTTCCTCCACTCCCCAAACACTGCAAAGCTTCAATATTTCGCCCCTACTTCGTCACTGCCGCGTTCGCCTACTGTTCCTTGAAACTGAATTCCACCACCTGAGTGGTTTCTTCCGGCGCGGCATCGAACTTCCACTCCTTCACGGAATCCATGCAGGGCCCGACCAGAACCGGATGCCCTCCAAGAGCGCGAGCGCTCTTCACATGGCCGTCTGGAGCGATAATCAGTTCCAGTTTCACTTTGCCGGAGATATTCATACGCCGTGCGAGATCCGGGTATGCCGGCATGGATTTCGTCTTGACCTTGCGCTTGCCTTCCTCAACCGAAGCTTGCTGTGCGCTGGCGAGCGACAATGTAAAAGCGATTGACGCAACCGCAGCTAACACTTTCGTTCCCCATCCGAGTCGCGTAGACACCAAATCCTCCTAGGCAGCAAAGTACCCCGACTGTGGAAAGGCAAGTGGGATGCCAGTTATGCGCCGATTTGAAACGGGTGTTCGACGTTTAGTCAACGTGCGCGAAATCAGGGGGTTACGACAGGATTTGCGCTGGAATTCTCGCGAACGGATAGGTGGGCTCGTCTCAACGCCAAGGATTCGCGTGAGTTGAGGTCTCACGCTGAGACGTTGCGCCCCCGTCGCCGCACGGAGGGTAACGCATGCGCAGCACCGCCTGGAACAAGGATTGACTCACATTGAGATTGCTCAGTAGCGTGTTGGAGCATAGCTTCTTAAATTGAGACGCCCGACTTCGACGTGATTTCCAATGCGTGAACGCAAATCGAGACCGGTACACCGTTCGGCAACAGCCGCAAATCGTAAGGCTCCCAGCACGGCCATCAAGCGCGAATATGCCAAAGAGCTGATCGATTTGGTTACAGGCGCGGCCAATTCGCGCGAGTTGCCGGTATTTTTAGCTGGTTTCGCTGTGCGAGCCGCCGAAATGTTGCAAGCGGAATGGGCAGGGGTTGGCGAAATTCTAGGCACCAAGGTGGAGTTGTACAGCGGTGATAGTGCGTTCCCGAGCGGCGAGCTCGACAAAACTTGGCTGCTCGACAATGTGAAACGCAAACGCGCTGGTTTGGAGACACTTCCCACCACCGCAGATTCGTCTTATTGCGCGTTCTACCCCATTTACGCCAGTGATGGAGAACTGATGGGAGCTCTCTGCCTGCTACGTCGCAGAGCGCAATTCTCGGCTGCTGAAGAAAAGTTGCTGGCGGCGCTGGGGAGTTTCGCAGCGCTTTCCATGGAAAAAGTAAGACGCTTTTCGCAACTGGAGCGTTCGAAAAAGCAGTGGGTGGAAGACATTGATGCTATCAGCGATTACATCGCGGTGCACGACCATTCCTGGAGAATCGTGCGCACCAACCGCTCCCTGGCCACACACATCGGCATACCCCCGGTAGCGCTGGTTGGCGAGCCGATGAGCAGTCTGCGGCGCATCGCAGAAACCGGAAGTGCGCTTCCCTGCCCGTTCTGCCGCAACACCAATCAATCTCGGGAAGAGTACATCGCGACTTCCGAAGGGCGCACGTTCCTGGTGTCTACGTCGCGTACCCGTGGCGCAACTGAGGAAGATACCCGCACCATTCACGTACTGAAAGACATTACGGATCGTCGCGAGGCCGAGCGGCGTTATCGCGAATTGTTCGACAGTATTCAGGAAGGCTTATTCTTTGCCACGCCCGACGGGCAATTCCTGGATGTAAACGACGCCATGGTCCGCATGCTGGGCTACGAATCACGCGAACAACTGCTGCACGCGGATGTCAGTCCTCATCTCTACCCCACTCCGGCTGCGAAGAAACGCCTGGTTCACGCCATTGCCGAGCGGGGCGCGCTGCGAAATTACGAAGAGACGCTACGCCGCAAGGACGGCAGCCTGCTACACACCTTGCAGAACATCAGCGCGGTGCGCGATGTGCAGGGTCGCGTGGTGCAGATTCGCGGCTTGATGCTCGATGTGACGGAACAAAAAATGTTCCAGTCGCAATTGCAGCGGGAACGCGACTTTAACCAGAAAATCCTGAATACCACTCAGAGCATGATCCTGGTTTTGGATACGGCCGGCTTGATTAGCTACGCGAACCGTCGGTGCTACGAAGCCGGTTACCGCGAAGAAGAGGTGATAGGCCATCGCCTGGTGAGTTGGGTCGAACCTTCGCAGCGCGAGGATTTTGAGGCAGCTTTGCAAACCACGGCACACGGCCAGCAAGTGGAAAATTTGGAATTGCGCGTAAAGCGCAGCGACGGCTCGATGGGCCATTTTTCCATCAGCCTGAGCCCGATGCGCGACGAATCAAGCCAGGTGAACAGCGTTGTGGTGGTGATGACCGATATTACGGATGCCGTGCTGCTGCAAGCCAAGTTGGCCCATTCCGAAAAAATGGCGACCATTGGACGTCTGGTCTCAGGGGTAGCCCACGAAGTCAACAATCCGCTGGCCGCGATTTTAGGATTTACGGACCTGCTCCTCGAGAATCCCGAGGTTCCCGCCTCGGCGCGCGAAGATCTGCAAATTATTCTGCAAGAAACACAAAGAACCAAAGAAATCGTGCAGGACCTGTTGAGCTTTGCCAGGCAACGGCCCGCGCAGCGCGAACCGATGCAGGTGAACGCAATTCTGCGTCAAACCATCAAGTTGCGCAGTTACGACTTCGCAAGCCATGGCGTGCAGGTTGTCGAAGAATTCGACGAAAACCTGGCGCCCACGCTTGGCGACGGTCAACAACTGCAACAAGTCTTCCTGAACATCTTGAACAACGCGTATGACGCCATTCAGGAATCCGGTAATCACGGCAAAATCACCATCCGCACCCGCCGCGCCATCGATTCCAAGGTTGATTCCGTGGAAATAGCGTTCATCGATAACGGCACCGGAGTCGCCGAGCCGGACAGAATTTTTGATCCGTTCTTCACCACCAAACAAGTAGGTAAAGGCACCGGACTGGGACTCAGCATCTGTTACGGCATTGTTCGTGCGCATGGCGGAGAAATTCTCTGCTGGAACAATGCGGGCGACGCCGGCAGCACCTTCGTGGTGCATCTACCAATCGCGGCGGAAGCTGCGCCATTGGCTGCGAAAGAGGCGGCACAATGAGCCACGCAGCCGCAAATCCAAGCCATTCGCCGATCCTGTTGATTGAAGATGAAGCTTCGGTAAGCGCTTTTGTTCGCGCCGCGCTCGAGCGTCGTGGCTATTCCGTGGTGCAAGCAACCTCCGGCTCCGACGGCTTGGAACAATTAGCCAACGGCAAGTATGCGGGAGTCATATCCGATATTCGCATGCCTGGCGAGATTAACGGCGCTGATGTTCACGAATGGATTCAAAGCAATCGGCCGGAATTGTCGGGCAAGATTATTCTCATCAGCGGGGACACAGCAAACAGTGAGACGCAATCGCTCCTGGCCAGCAGTGCGACGCCCTGCATCGAGAAGCCGTTTCGAGTTCAGCAACTGATTTCGACAGTGGAGAACACATTCGGGAAACCATGAGCGACGAATCAAAAGTGAAGTTACTGGTAGTAGATGATGAGCAAAGCATCCGCAAGCTTTGCATGACCATAGGCAGCTCTCTGGGTTTCGCATGCAACGAAGCGGAAAGCGCGGAGAGCGCGATCACCCGCCTGGAAACCGAGGCGCCTGATCTCGTGCTGAGCGATCTGAAACTTCCAAATCACTCCGGCGTGGAATTACTGAAGCAAATCAAGAGCATTTTGCCACGCACCGAAGTGGCCATCATGACCGGCCACGGCTCTATCGAATCGGCCGTCGATGCTATGAAACTGGGCGCCTACGATTACATCGAGAAGCCGTTTCGTGTTGAAAAGATGCGCCTGCTGTTGCAGCGCATGGCGGAAAAAGTTCGCCTGGTCAACGAGAATGCGTTCCTGCGCGAACGTGTGAACGCCGATGAGAACCTGGATGGAATCATTGGCGCGTCTTCCGGCATGCAGGACGTGCTGCGAATGATTTCGCGCCTGAAAGACACGCGCACCCCTGTGCTGATTTCCGGGGAGAGCGGAACAGGAAAAGAATTGGTAGCCCGGGCCATTCACTTCCGCGGGGTATTGGCTCAAATGAACTTCCTTGCCGTCGACTGTGGCGCCCTGGTGCCTACGTTGATGGAAAGCGAACTGTTCGGCTACGAAAAAGGCGCGTTCACTGGAGCCACGAAATCGAAGGCCGGCCTTTTCCAGGCGGCCAACGGCGGCACCATTTTCCTCGATGAAATTGGCGAGCTTCCGCTTGAAATGCAGGCCAAGCTTCTACGCGTGCTCCAAGAAAAGGAAGTGCGTCCGGTTGGAAGCAATGAGCGAATCAATGTGGATGTGCGGGTAATCGCGGCCACCAATCGCGATCTTGAAGCCGCGTACCGCGACGGTACGTTTCGCAAAGATCTCTACTTTCGATTAAATGTCGTGACCGTGCATCTACCGCCGCTCCGCGAACGCCGCTCCGACATTCCCACGCTGGTGCACCATTTTCTGAACCGGTACGCGCCGACCGCTAGCCTGCAAGTCACTCCCGCGGCCATGAAGAGCCTGCTGCAGTATGACTGGCCAGGAAATGTCCGCGAACTCGAGAATTGCATCGCCCGCGCCATCACCCTTGGAGATCAGCAAGTGATGGACGTCAAGGATCTGCCGCCAGCGATTCGCGCAGAACAACCGGTCAACGCGGAGATGACACCGAGCGATGCTGCTTCCCTTTCCACCACCGCGCTTGCCGAGATGGAGCGCATGACGATTTTGCGGGTCTTCGAACAAGCGCACGGCGACAAAGCGTTAGCCGGCAAGATGCTGGGCATCAGCCGCGCCACCCTGTATCGCAAACTCAAACGCTACAACATTGCACTGCGTGGCGATTCCCCGGACCAACCAAAGGAAGAAGCACACGCCGCTACGCGCTAACGTTCGTCTCAACGAGGCGCACCTGAAAATAGCGAAATGCTGAGACAGTCTTGTTTCACCGTGAGACAGTCCCTGCTCCTCGGCGCCACGGGAAAATTCTAAGCCTCTCGCTTTCTGCACTTTCACATTACCCAGGACCAATCCTCCCTTTGGCGCTCAGCGTGCAATTCCCTCCGTGGGACATTGTGTTCCTGACCGTGTCAGGTGTGTATCTGCGCTCGATACGGGCAGATCCGGGGATGTCACGCTGTACAGCTATTGGCAACGGGGACTTAATTACAGATGACTCTCATCTTGGAAGAACGGGGATGCGCGGAACAGCTTGCTCGCTTTTTTCCGAAACTACCCGTGAAACGGATTCCAATTCGAGTGTCGCCGGTGCGGCCTGCTGCTGCGAAATTGCAGGAAGCGACGGTCGTGGAATTTGGCTCCGAGGAGTTCGCCATTTTTCTGTCCACGTTACCCTTGGAGTTCGATGACCATGTCCGGATCGTTCGAGATGGAGGGCGTCCCGCGGAAGCTGCCGTGATTGCGCTGCAGTATCACGCCGGACGAAAGGCGGTGGCCGTAAGGTTTCTGGAAGGCCGCTGCGATTGGATGACCCAGCCGTGAACAAAATGATCACATTGAACTTACCTGCGCCGCCGAAGACCGACAGCGCCCGACAAGCCCAGTGGGAAGAGACGCGTTCCGTCTTCCCGATCTACCTGGCGCTTGCCAAGCATCTGCAAATCGAGATTCCCTTTCCGCAGAACAAGCGTGTGCTGCCGGAAAAGGCCGAGCTCGACTTCTTCAGCAAGGTGCACACCTGGCTTGACGCGATGGACCAACAGGTGTTGGTGCACCAGTTGCGCCATCTCTTACAGATGACCACGCTGAATGCCAGCGAAAGCGGCCTGCGCGCTCTGATCATGAGGCATTTGCGCAAGCCTTCGAAGTCAACTACCGACCGCGATAAGATCGACTTTCTGATGGTGCAATATTTCGCGCTCTGCGCTCCTCCCAAGATTTATCACAAGCAAATTGAACTAACCGACGTCGCACAGGTGATGAAACCTGTCTTCGGTGAAGTAGACACCGCGCCGATTTCCTGGTGCGAGCCTCTGGAAAAGATGATCGTGTCGCTGCGCTCCTTCAAGAGCCTGCGCGACATCCTGAAAACTAATTTCATTGAGCAAGGTCGCAAGGTAAAAGAAACTGCCGGCGGCATGTTCTATGATCCTTCCGCCATGCTGGCGTTTGTGCGTTTCAACTTTTTGCTGCGGCGAACGCTGATCGAATTGATGCACGCCGACCTGATTTTCATTCGTTCCGGCATCAATCATCTGGAAAGCGCCGGCGCCCGGACCTTGGACTGCCACACTTCCGGGTTAACCGCCGCGGAACCGATTGCAAGAGTTCGGCAACTTGCCGATGAGTGGAAACAGCCGTTCCAGCGCGAATACACGGAACGCTCCGTAAATCAGGCCTTTGAGAAGCTCTTGGCACTGCGCACCGACGTTGATCGTGCTTTGGAAAAGGTGGTCGGCAAGCCCGAAATCCCGGTAGCAAAATCCGCGGAGAAACCCAGCGCAAGTAAAATGGGCGCTGCAATGCCTGCGCCGCCAGCAGCACGCATGCAAGAAAAGGGCAGCCTTTCTGAACCACTTCGAGCGGATGACGTCGTCCCCGAACTCGATTTCGAAACGTGCATGGAGCAGGTTTGGGAACAATTGATTTCGGCTCCGCCATCTCGTGGACGGTCCATGACCACCGTTCGCCTCGGAGGTGTGCGCTTGCTGATGTCTTCATGGGAAGTGGCTGCCTTCGTCACCGAGGATGGCCCCGCGGCGGAAGACTTACGCCGCGCTGTTGTGGCACGAGCCCTGGTCACCACTGGGCTCGAACGTGCCAAGGAAACGGGCAACGCCACAGGCTTGGATCGCGTTCTCCCGGTCGCCCGCGTGGAAGTTTCTCGTTTGCAGGAGCGCGTCGAAGTTGCCAAGCAGGCAAAGGATACGGAAGCAGCCGTAAATCTCGGGATCAGCACCAAGCGGTTGCTCTCCGCACTGGACGAAGCCGAGAAGATGTAATTCCCTGCTGCACTTGAAGCAGGCGTGAACGACTTTCAGGGAGTGGATTTCCTTTGCGAACAACGAACGCACTTATTCTGACGGATGACGGAGAATTCGCTCGCCTGCTCACAGCATGCTGGCAAGTGGAACGGCAACTCCCGGGACTCTCTGTTTTAACCAGCGATCTGTGGAAGAATTTTGAGGCTGCTCCCGATCTGATCGTCATCGGCCCACTAAAAGAAGGCAAGCTGACGGAAATTCTGCAGTCTCTCGAGCCGAGCACCGCGCTGATTCTCTGCGCGCCCGCGGACGCCCAGGAGCTAGCCAGTTTGCGCAAACGTTACCCGCGATTGGCGCATGTGCCGCTGCGTGAAGATTGGACCCAAGTCGTGCTGCTGGTGGCCGGTGAATCGCTGCGGCGCACCGAAGCTCTCAAAATGGCTCGTCAAGCCGAACGCCACGCCGAAAAATATTCGAATCAAGCCACGCTGGGCCGCTACATGGTCGACATGAAGCACAGCATGAACAACGCGCTCACCTCGTTGCTGGGAAATGCGGAACTGCTGCTGCTCGAACCTGGACAGCTTTCCACGCAATCGCTCTCGCAGATCAAGACCATTCACACCATGGCTTTGCGCATTAACGAGATCATGCAGCGATTCTCATCCCTGGCCAGCGAAATGCGGGTTGTTGAGACGCCTTCTCAAGCTGAGACCGAAGACGCCGAATCCCCGGTATTCCCGCGGCGATAGGCTCAGCGGCGGTACAGCTAAGCCCTTATCCTACAATGGGATAAGCAAACTAGACACCTTACGCGACACTTTCCTCAAGCTGGCCTCTGACGTGCAATTTTCTAAATCGGAGAACTGTGCGGAGTAAAAGCTTGTGCAGAAAAAAGTGCTCATTGTCGACGATTCACCGGCCCAAGTGAAGCTGATCCAGGGCCTGCTGGAAAACGAAGGCTATTGGCCTGTGGGTTTGAACGATCCAAAGCGCGTGGAAGAAACGATTACGTCCGAACGGCCGAGCTTGATTTTGCTGGACGTGGTTATGCCGGAGCGCAACGGGTTTCAGGTTTGTCGCGAGTTGAAGGGTAGCGCGGAGTTCAGTTCCATCCCTGTGATTCTGGTGTCGTCGAAAGACACCGCCAGCGACAAGTATTGGGGCGAGCAGCAGGGCGCGGATGGCTATGTGACCAAGCCCTTCACGCGGGAAGAATTGCTGCGCGCCGTTCGGCGGTTTGCGTAAAAAAATTGAGGATTAGAGGCAGATGAACGACGAATTCCAATTGACACCGCTTGCCGCTGACGCCGAGTTTGGCGATCTGCTCGAAGCGCTTGGGCCAGTCGCCGAGCGCGCGCCGGAATCGCAGTACTGCGTCTTCCGTAGCGGCCGCGAACGCTTCTGCTTCCCGGTTTTGGATGTTGAGGAAGTTCTGGAATGGCCGCTGGTCACCAAGTTGCCGCTCTCGCCCGCGTACGTTCTGGGGATTTTCAATTTGCGCGGCGCGATTGTGCCG
>DASXBH010000247.1:0-5582 GCA_036491775.1 Candidatus Acidiferrum sp. | reverse complement strand
TTCCGAAACTAAATTAGTACTCATGATTTGAGTAAACGCTCCCCTGATCTGGAAAGGGGAATGAGGTTCGGGCCGGAACCTCCGTCTATTACCTCTATGTTCGCGGAGCGGAGCGCGTTTGCGCAAGAATATTTCGAAAGGATTGTGCTTTCCGAAAAGAGCGCATGGCTTGCAACGATTGTTGCAAGTTCATATACTGAACTGGCCGAAATTCCAAAGCGTCGCGCAATTCGCGCTGAAAGATGTTTCATGGGAATTTGTGCGGCGGAGAGGGCATGTCTTCAGCGACAACCCGGCCTGACACCAGTTATCTTCTAAGAAAACTACATTCCTTATCGGGCATTGTTCCCGTCGGCGCATTTTTGGCGGAGCATTTCTGGTCGAACAGTGCGACGTTGGTGAGTCCCGAAAAATACAACAGCGTTTCCGCGGAGCTGCAAGGCATTCCGTTCCGGCCGCTAATTGAGTGGACGCTGATCTTTTTGCCGCTGCTGTACCACGGGCTGTACGGGATTTATATCTGGGTGCGCGGGAAATCGAACGTGTCGTCGTACCCGTGGGTAGGGAACTGGCTGTATACGACGCAGAGGTATACGGGGCTGATCGCGTTTGTATATATAGGATGGCATTTGTACACGGAGCGGTGGCTGACGCACGGGAAATCGACGTATGGCGATGTGGAATCGCAACTGGTAAATCCCTACTTTTTCGCGTTCATGGCGATTGGGGTAGTCGCGTCGTCGTTTCATCTGGGAATAGGGATATGGAATTTTTTGTACAAATGGGGAATCACGGTATCGGCGCCGGCGCAACGGCAAGCGGGAAGATTCGGATTCGCGGTGGCGCTGCTATTTAGTTTAGTAGGACTGCTGATCCTGGTGAGCTTCCGCTGGAACTGGCATCCTTTCGCGTTCTACTACACCAAATGAGACAACCTAAAATAATTGTGGTGGGTGGAGGTCTGGCCGGGCTGATGGCGACGATACGTGTCGCAGAGGCAGGCGTGCCGGTGCAGTTGTTTTCGATCGTGCCGGTGAAGCGGTCGCACTCGGTGTGCGCGCAAGGCGGAATCAACGCAGCGAAAAATAAAAAGGGCGAAGGCGACAGCCCGGCGAAACATTTTGACGACACAATTTATGGCGGCGATTTTCTGGCGAACCAGCCGCTGGTGAAACGGATGTGTGACGAAGCGCCGGCGATCATCGATTTGCTGGATCGCATGGGTGTGCCGTTTAACCGGACGCCGGAAGGATTGCTGGATTACCGAAGATTTGGCGGGACGCTGTTTCACCGGACGGCATTTGCGGGAGCGACGACGGGGCAGCAGCTTTTGTACGCGCTGGACGAGCAAGTGCGGCGGCATGAAGCCGCGGGCGAAGTGAAGAAGTTCGAAGGCTTCACGTTTCTGTCGGCGGTGCTGGACGATGCGGGGGCGTGCCGCGGGATAGCGGCGATGGATTTGCGGTCGATGGAAGTAAAGACGTTCCCGGCGGATGCGGTGATTTTCTGCACGGGCGGCATCGGGGCAATATTTGGACGGTCGACGAATTCGGTGGTATGCACAGGTTCGGCGCAATCGGCGCTGTTTCAGCAAGGCGTGGATTACGCGAACGGGGAATTCATTCAAGTGCACCCGACCTCGATTCCTGGCGAAGACAAACTGCGGCTGATGAGCGAATCGGCGCGCGGCGAAGGCGGGCGAGTGTGGGTGCCGCGGAACCCGAATGATAATCGGCCACCGCGGACGATACCGGAAAGCGATCGATTCTACTTTTTGGAAGAGTGGTATCCGAAGTACGGAAACCTGGTGCCGCGCGACATCGCGACGCGAGCGATTCACCGGATTGTGTATCAGGAGAAGTTGGGACTCCACGGCCAGCCAGCCGTTTATTTGGATGTGACGCATCTGCCGCGCGAAGTGCTGGATCGCAAGCTGGAAGGGATTCTGGAGATTTACGAAAAGTTCTGCGGAGTGGACCCTCGTGTCGAGCCAATGCAGGTGTTTCCGGGGATGCACTACACGATGGGCGGAATTTGGGTGAACAACGTCGATCAGGCCACGAACGTGCCGGGAATTTATGCGGCTGGGGAATGCGAGTATCAATATCACGGGGCAAACCGGTTGGGCGCGAATTCGCTGGTAAGCTGCATATTTGGCGGCGGTATCGCGGGACCAGCGGCAGTGAAGTACGCGCAGGGATTGGAGAAGGGCGCGGACGCTGTGGAAGCGTTGGTGTATGAACGGGAGAAGCGGCGGCAAGACGAAAAGAATCAGGCATTGGTGTCGCAAGACGGCTCGGAAAATCCCATGACCATTTGGAAAGAGATGGGAGAGATTATGACCGAGCATGTGACGGTGACGCGGATTAATAAGAATTTGGAAATGGCGCACGGGCAGTTGTGCAAGCTGCAGGCGCGGTTCCGGCACATTAATTTGAGTGACCGGACGAAATGGTCGAACCAGACGCTGAATTTCGCGCGCGAGCTGGAAAATATGTTGCTGCTGGCGCGGGTGGTGACGCTGGGAGCGCTGGCGCGGAATGAATCGCGCGGGGCGCACTACAAGCCGGATTATCCGGAGCGGGATGATGCGAACTGGTTGAAGACGACGCGGGCGAAGTACAAAGGCGGGGAGATTGAGTTGACGTATGAAGCGGTGGAGACGTCGTTGATACCGCCGCGGCCGAGGCGGTATGACGCGGTGAAGTAGTGAGTGTTGTGTGACGGAGCGGTGAGGAGTGGGTTGGGAGTTTTCGGGTTTCGAGTTTTAGTGGTTGAGGGTTTATGAGCGAGAAGCAGGTCATAGTCCGGGTTAAGAGGCAGGCGGCGCCGAATCAGGCAGCGCAGTGGGAAGAGTTTGCGCTGCGGTGGCGGCCGTCGATGAACGTGGTGATTTGCTTGCGGGACATCGCGGAAAATCCAGTGACGCGCGACGGGAAGAAGACCACGCCAGTAACGTTCGACTCGAATTGTCTGGAAGAAGTGTGCGGCTCGTGCGCCATGGTGATTAATGGCAAGGTGCGGATGGCGTGCTCGGCGCTAGTGGATAAGCTGGAGCAGCCGATCCGGCTGGAGCCGATGACCAAGTTTCCGGTGATTCGGGATTTGGCGGTGGACCGGCAGTTCATGTTCGACAGTTTGAAGCGGGTGCACGCGTGGATTCCAATCGACGGAACGTACAATCTGGGAGAAGGGCCGCGCGTTGCGCCGGAAGTGCAGGAGAAAGCGTATCCGCTTTCGCGTTGCATTTCGTGCGGCAGTTGTTTGGAAGTGTGTCCGCAGGTGAACGAGGGGAACAAGTTTATCGGGGCGGCGATTATCAGCCAGGTGCGGCTGTTTAATATGCATCCGACAGGAGCGATGCACGCGAAGGAACGGATTGAAGCGGTGATGGGCGATGGCGGGATTGAAGAATGCGGGAACGCGCAGAATTGCGTGAAGGCATGTCCTAAGGATATTCCGTTGACGGAATCGATTGCGGATGTGAACCGGCAGGCGTGGAAGCAGTCGTTGCTTGGGTGGTTACTGGGGTAGGGAACTGTGCGGTTGGTGTGGAAAGGCGTCACCCCTGGAGGGGTGAGCTATAGGCGTTGGTTGTTTTTTTGTTACACTCCTTTTTTGTTCAATTCAGGTGCGGGGGATCCATGTTGAGAATCGGTCGCGTGCTGGTGTGTCTCTCGATAGGAGCATTGGTGATGGGGGCGGAAACAGTGTCGGAGAAGGCCAAGAAGCTGCATTTTTCGAGCATTGTGGTGGACACGCACGACGACACGACGCAACGGTTGCTGGACCACAAGTTTGATCTGGGAGAGCGGCACACGGACGGGAGCATTGATATTCCGCGGATGCGCGAGGGCGGGCTTAGCGCGATTTTCTTTTCGATCTGGATACCCAGCAAGACGATGGGCGCGGAGGCGGTGAAGGAAGCGCTGGACCAAATTGATGCGGTGCGCGAGACGGTGCGCAAACATTCGAAGGATCTGGCGCTGGCGACGACGGCGGAGGAGGTCCGCGCAGCGCACAAACAGGGGAAGATTGCGGCGTTGATGGGTGTTGAGGGCGGACACATGATCGGAAACGATCTGAGCTCGCTGCGGACGTTTGCGGCGTTGGGCGTGCGGTATATGACCTTGACGCACATGGGAAACACGGAGTGGGCGGATTCTTCGACGGATAAGGCGGAGCACAACGGGCTGACGGATTTCGGTAAAGATGTGGTGCGGGAGATGAACCGGCTGGGAATGATGGTGGACATCGCGCATGTGAGCGACAAGACGTTTTATGACGCGATTGCGGTAAGCAAGGCGCCGATTATTTCGTCGCACTCGTCGTGCAGAGCGCTGTGCAACGCGGCGCGGAATATGACGGACGATATGATGCGGGCACTGGCGAAGAATGGCGGAGTGATCCAGATCAACTATCACATTGGATTTCTGAGCCAGGAGTTTCGGGATTTCGAGACGGCACACCCGGAAGTGGAAAAAGAGATTGAGACGGAAACGAAGAAGCGGTGCGGGGACACTGAGGCGTGCTCGCTGGTGGTGGGGGATCAGTTGGTGCACGAGTATATGAAGAGTGGAAAACTGCCCAAGGTGGATTGGACGTTGATTGTGGAGCACATCGATCACGCGGTGAAGGTGGCGGGAATCGATCATGTGGGGCTGGGATCGGATTTTGATGGGGCGAATATGCCGCTGGGAATGGAAGATGTGACGCACCTGCCGCAGATCACGGATGCGTTGCTGAAGAAGGGATATTCGGAGGGAGATATTCGGAAGATTCTTGGGGAGAATACGCTGCGGGTGATGAAGGAAGTGGAGCGGGTTAGTGCGAAGATGAATGAGAAATAGAGAGAAATCGTTTGCAGGTGGATTGACAGCTTCATGCAGGAGTTGGAGGAAAGAGTCAGGGAACTGGGTTAGAATTCGGGGTTGCGGTTACGGAGGAAAAGTGGACATGGGAATGTCGAGAATGATTTGCGGTGGGATTGGGAGTCTGGTGGTGGGAGTTGCTTTGGTGGGTGGTGCGTGGGGGCAGACTGCACCAGCGACGGGGACTGCGCCCGCTGCTAAGCCGAAGACGAGCACAGCGGCGAAACCAGCTGCTGCGGCTGCAACGTATGACCGGAAATTGTTGAAGCCGGCGCTGCTGAAAGAGAAGGCTCCGGATACGTTTCAGGTGAACTTCGAGACGACGCGTGGAGATTTCACGATTACGGTGACGCGGGCCTGGTCGCCACTGGGCGCGGACCGTTTTTATAATCTGGTGAAGCACCACTATTTTGACAATGCGCCGATTTTTCGGGTGGTACCCAGTTTCGTGGCGCAATTTGGGATCAGCGCATATCCCCCAGTGACTGCGGCGTGGCGGGACGCAAAGATTAATGATGATCCGCGTTCGCAGAGCAATAAGAAGGGGACGATTGTGTTTGCGACGTCGGGGCCAAACACGCGGACGACGCAGTTGTTCATCAATTTGAAGGATAACGGGTCGCTGGACGGGCAGGGATTTACGCCGTTTGGAGCGGTGGACGGTAAAGGAATGAATGTCGTGGAAATGTTCTACGACCAGTATGGGGATTC
>DASXBH010000246.1:0-4964 GCA_036491775.1 Candidatus Acidiferrum sp. | reverse complement strand
AACGAAAATTACGAAATTGCCGAAGATCTTCACGCCGATGTGCCGCTGCCTCCACAAGGTGAATTTGAGACTCAGGCCGCCCACGATAATCCAGACATCCGAGCCGCTCTTTCTAACGCGCAAGCCGCTGGCCACGATGTGCTGGCCGCGAGAGCGGGTTACCTGCCGTCCGTCAGCTTCGACTATTTTTACGGAATTGACGCGCCCCGCTATGCGGTCAACAGTGTCGTAAACAACGAGAAAATTCCAAATCTTGGCACCTCCACCCTCGCGGCGTTGAGCTTGCCTTTGTGGAACTGGGGCGCCACGCAAAGCCGCGTGCGCCAGGCCGAACTGAAGCGCGATCAGGCCAAGCGCGAACTCTCTTTTGCCCAGCGCAAATTGCTGTCCGAAATGCGCTCGCTGTACTCCGAGGCTGACACGGCGCTGAATGAATTGGCGGGATTGCGGCGATCCTCGGAATTGGCTGGAGAAAGCTTGCGGCTGGTCACTCTGCGCTACCAGAACGGTGAATCTACCGTACTGGAAGTCGTTGATGCGCAGACCACCTATGCGCTGGCCAATTCCACTTATCAGGACGGAGCGGTGCGCTACCGCGTCGCGCTGGCAAATCTTCAAACGCTTACAGGAGTACTGACGGCTCCATGAGAACTCGAATGTATAAGGACGAAAAGATGTCAACGAAGTGGCTAGGTAGAGTGGCGGGCTTGCTTTGCATTACAGCCGCGCTGCAGGGATGCAGTTCCGCGGAAAAAGATCCGGAACCTCTCGTGTCAGTGCAGGTAACCCCCGCGAAGCGTGGCCCGATTGAACTGGAAATTTCGGCGCAAGCGGTGGTGTCGCCACTACAGCAAGCCATCATTACGCCGAAGATTACTTCGACGATTCGAAAATTCTACGTGCAACGCGGCAGTCATGTGAAACAAGGGCAATTGCTCGCCGAACTCGAGAATGCGGATCTGGCCGGCGCCGAGGTTCAGAGTAAGGGTGACTTCGAGCAAGCGGAAGCGGGATACGCCACCACCACTGGTGCAACTCTCCCGGAGCAGATTCAGAAAGCTGAACTGGATGCGGTAGCGTTCAAATCGGCGTTTGATGCTCAACAGAAAATTTATGATGCACGCAAAGATTTGTTTGCGCAGGGCGCGATCCCACGCCGCGATTTGGACACGGCCGAAGTGCAGCTTGCACAAGCACGCAGCCAGTCCGAACAGGCGCAGAAGCAACTAGCCGATTTGCAACGCCTGGGGAAAGAGCAAACGCTGAAGTCGGCCGCAGGGCAACTCGCTTCTAGCCAGGGCAAGTATCTCAGTGCAAAAGCACAGATGAGCTATTCGAGAATTGTCAGCCCGATTGATGGCGTGGTGACAGATCGGCCGCTATTTCAAGGAGAGCTTGCGACTGCAAATCAACCGCTTCTCACCGTCATGAATACTTCGAAGCTGGTTGCCAAGGCCCATATTTCGCAGTCGGAAGCGGTGCAATTGAAGGTCGGGAATGAGGCGGAATTGCAGCTTGCGGGTTTGGATGAACCGATTAAGGGAAAGGTGGCGCTGATCAGCCCAGCGCTCGATCCTGGAAGCACGACGATCGAGGTTTGGGTCGAAGCGATCAAGCCAAATCCTGCGCTGAAGCCCGGCATGAGTGTGCAGGTCAACGCCATCGCCAAGAGCGTAGATGATGCGCTGGTTGTTCCTGCAAGTACGGTTTACAAAACGCCAGAAGGCGCGGATTTCGTAATGGTAGCCGGTTCGGACGAGAAGGCTCACCAGACCAAGGTGAAAGTTGGAATCCGCACTAAGGAACTGGCTGAGATCGAATCCGGTCTGAAAGAAAAGGACCCGGTGATTACCGTTGGTGGTTACGCGCTGCCCGACGGCACCAAAATCAAGGTTGAGGAGACGCCACCGGCGGAGGCCGAGCCCGGCAAAGAAGGAGAAGACGGCAAAGAAGGGGCGGCCGGAAAAGACACGGAAAAGGATGGCGGCGAGGCCGGAGAAAAGGCCGACACGGGCAAAGCGGGCAAGAAATCTGGCGATAAGCCGGCTGAAAAACCCGCCGAAAAACCAGCGCAGAAATCAGCGAGCAAGCCTGCTCCCGCAAAAGGTAAGGAGTAAGGGCGCATGGATCTTCCCGTGGAACAAGAACAAGCCAGGGCAGTACCTGCGCGCGCCGCAGAACGTACCGCGAAAGACATACCGTGGTTTCGGCGGTTCTCGAGTCCTATTTTATTCTTAACGATCAGCCTGGCATTGGTCGGAGCTTATCTGGCCTTCAGCATACCGATTTCCGTTTTTCCGAATACGGATTTTCCGCGCATCATTGTGGGTGTCGACAATGGAGTGATGCCCATTGATCAGATGTTGGTGGTAATTACCAAGCCGCTGGAAGAAGCAGTGAACAGCGTGCCTGGATTGCGCAAAGTCGTTTCGATTACCAGTCGCGGTTCCGCCGAAGTGGATCTGTATTTCGACTGGAACTCGGACATGATTTTGACGCTGCAACGAGTCGATGCAGTGGTCGCACGCCTGCAGCCCGAGTTGCCCAGCACGGCAAAACTCGAAACGCACCGGCTTACCTTCGCGACGTTTCCCATCATTGGATACAGCCTTACCTCAGACACCATTCCCCAGAACAAACTTTGGGAGATCGCCACCTACGACTTGAAACCGCGCATCAACCGGTTGGATGGCGTTGCCTCGGTTTTGGTGCAGGGCGGACGCGTGCCGGAGTTCCAGGTAACTCCAGATCCGGCTCGGTTGCAGGCCTTGGGAATTACGGTAACGGACATTCTTGACGCAATTCGCAAGACGAACTTGGTGGATTCACCGGGATTGTTGGAGCATGACCATCAGCTTGTGCTCGGTCTGATCAGCGGGCAGGTGCGTTCGCCGGACCAAATTGCACAGATTGTGGTGAAAACTTCGACTACCGGCCTGCCCATAAGATTGGGCGACATCGCCAAGGTGGGGCCTTCGGTCGCACCGGTGTACACCATCGTGACGGCGAATGGAAAGCCCGCAGTGCTGTTAAGCGTGAATCGCCAGCCAGAAAGCAACACGATTGACGTTGCGAATGAAGTGCACCAGAAGATAGCGGAGCTGCGCCCGACTTTGCCACCAGGTGTGCATCTGGAGGCGTTTTACGATCAGTCGACTATTGTTCGCGATTCGATCGCCAGCGTAAGAGACGCGGTACTGCTGGGCATCGTGCTGTCGTCAGCAATCCTGGTGTTGTTCTTGCGCGACTGGGGCTCGTCGTTTGTCGCGGCGCTGGTTATTCCGGTGACGCTGCTGCTCACTTTTATTGTGCTGAAGCTGACCGGGCAGAGTTTCAACCTGATGACACTGGGTGGTCTGGCTGCCGCCGTGGGCTTGGTGATTGACGACGCCATCGTGGTGCTGGAAAACATCGTATTGCACCGCGATGCCGGGGAATCGCGTTTCGCCGCGATTCAGAGTGCACTGAAAGAAATTACCGTGCCGCTGGTCGGTTCGACGATTACACCCATCGTGGTGTTTCTCCCGCTGATCTCAACAACGGGTGTTACCGGCAGCTTCTTCCGCGCACTCGCCATCACGATGACGGTATCCCTGCTTGCGTCATTGTTCCTCGCACTGACCTGGACGCCAACCCTGAGCCAATTTTTTGTGCGACGTAAGGACACGGCGCCGGCGCCTGGCGAGGCGCAGACCGAAGAGCATTCGGCTGCGGCGTTATTGGCGGCAGAAGAGGCGCATCTTTCCGGATTCTTCGGGCGCATTGTGGCCTTCTACGCGCGAGTTGTGCAGCGTATTTTGTACCGGCCCGTGATTGTGCTGGTATCGATCATCGTCATCATCATCGGATCGTACGTCTGCTACCGATCGCTAGGCTCGGATCTCTTGCCGGAAATGGATGAAGGCGGATTCATTCTGGATTACTACACGCCCCCAGGTAGTTCGCTAGCGGAGTCGGACCGGATCCTGCAGCACCTTGAAGAAATTGTGCGCTCGCAGCCTGAAGTCGAAAACACCTCACGGCGAACCGGGTTGCAGTTGGGCTTGGCTGCGGTAACCGAAGCGAATCGTGGAGACTTCACCGTCAAGCTGAAGAAGGACCGTAAGCGTGGGATCGACGACATCATCTCGGATATCCGTAGCGAGATCAAGAAGACGGAACCAGGAGCGGATGTCGAGTTCGTGCAGGTGTTGCAGGACATGATCGGCGACTTAACCAGCCAGCCGGAGCCTGTAGTCATCAAGTTGTATTCGCCGGATGCAAAACTGCTGGCCAGCACCGCACCCAAGGTGGCCGAAGCGATTCAGAAGATCCCACACGTTGTGGACGTGCTCGACGGAATTGAGAACACCATCAGCGGGCCGGCAGTTACGTACCAGGTTGATCCGATCGTCGCGGCGCGCTCGGGATTCACTCCGGAAGAAGTGGCTACCAACGCCGCTGCGGTGCTCGAGGGCGAGCCCGCAGCCACACCAGTAGTGCTGAATGACCGCGCGTACACGATTCGCGTTCGTTTTCCTGAAGAAAGCCGCTCATCGCTGGATCACATGAGCAATACTCTGCTAACCAGTTCAACGGGTAAGACAGCAACCTTGGGCTCGTTGGCCACGATTTCCACGGATCCCGGACAAACGGAAATTCGCCGTGAAAATTTGCAACGATTAGTGGAAGTAACAGGCCGCTTCGAAGGCGTCGATCTCGGCTCGGGCATGAACTCCGTGAAGAAGGCCGTGGACAATCTGCACCTGCCATCGTCGATCCGCGTGGAATACGGTGGCTTGTATGAGGAACAGCAGAGATCGTTCCACGACCTGATGATGGTCTTTTTACTGGCCTTGGTCCTTCTCTTCGTAGTGTTGCTCTTCGAATTCCGTACTTTCTCGGCACCCGTCGCCATCCTGGCTTCCGCTTTGCTCTCAACATTTGGCGGATTTCTGGCGTTGCTGATCACCCAGACGGCCTTT
>DASXBH010000245.1:0-5427 GCA_036491775.1 Candidatus Acidiferrum sp. | reverse complement strand
TGGCCAAGAGAAATTGGTAGGGCCGGGAAAGCCGCTGCGTGTACAGATCGAATCAGACAATTTGGGATCGATGCTGCTGTGGGGTCCGCCGGGATGTGGTAAGACGACGCTGGCGCGGCTGATTGCGCGGCTAACGAAGAGTGAATTTATTTCATTCAGCGCGGTATTGAGCGGGATCAAAGAAATTAAAGAAGTGATGGCCGACGCAGAGAAGAAGTCGCGGAGCGGGCGCCGGACGATTGTATTTGTGGATGAGGTGCACCGGTTCAACAAGGCGCAGCAGGATGCGTTTCTGCCGCATGTGGAAGCCGGACACATTTTGTTTATTGGAGCGACCACGGAGAATCCATCGTTTGAGGTGATATCGCCGCTGCTCTCACGCACCAAGGTGTATGTGCTGGAGTCGTTGACGACGGCGCAGATTGCCGGATTGCTGCGCAGAGCGATGCTGGACAAGGAACGCGGTTTGGGGAACGAGCGGATTGTTTTGGGCGGAGAGACTGGAACTACGACGAGGGCGGGGTCGCCAGCGGGTGGGACGGAAGATGTTCTGTGGAAGATTGCTGCGTTCGCGAATGGGGATGCACGGGCCGCCTACAACACTTTGGAGTTGTGCGTGCGCGGCGCAGAGCCGGAGAGTCTGGAACATCCAGGTACAAAGCCGGCGCCCGGCGCACCGGTAGTGCGACGGATTACGCCAGAGTTGCTGGAAAATGTGTTGCAGAAGAAGTTGCTGAGATACGACAAGGCTGGCGAAGAGCACTTTAATTTAATTTCGGCGCTGCATAAGTCGGTACGGAACTCGGATCCGGATGCGGCGTTGTACTGGCTGTCGCGAATGTTGGAAAGCGGCGAAGATCCGTTGTATCTCGCGAGGCGCATGGTCCGGATGGCTAGTGAAGATGTCGGGTTGGCTGAACCGGGAGCGCTTGCCGTCACCTTGGCGGCCAAAGACGCATTTGATTTTCTGGGAGCGCCGGAGGGATACCTGGCGTTAGCGCAGGCGGCGGTGTATTTGTCGCTGGCGCCGAAATCGAATGCGTTGTACAGCGGGTATGGAACGGTGATGGAAGATGTGCGGAAGACGGAGGCCGATCCGGTGCCGCTGCATCTGCGGAACGCGGTGACGGGATTGATGAAGAACATCGGATATGGCGAGGGCTACAAGTACGCGCACAATTTTGAGGAAAAGGTAACGGATATGACGTGTTTGCCGGACAACCTTTCAGGGCGGGTGTACTACCAACCTACTGACCAAGGGTTTGAGGCGCGTTTGCGTGCACGGATGGAAGAGATCCGGAAATTGAAGTCCCGGTCGGTATCCAAAGGATAAGAGATGATGCGGCGAATCGCCGGATTGATGGTGTTGTGTCTGGTCGGGCTGGCACAGACTGCGGGTCATGATGCCAAGCGTCCCGAGATGTCCGGCGTGGCATTCGTGCGAATCAGTGTCTCAGACTTGAAAACAGCCGCGCTTTTTTACAATGGCACGCTGCGGCTTCCGAATATGCAATGCTCCGAGAACAGCGCCAAATGCTTTTTTGTGAATCCTTCTCAGCAAGTCGAACTTAGTGAGCAAACCGCGACTCCAAGCGGGGACCGCGTGGTCGCGATCGGTATCTTTACTAAGGATGTAGACTCTTTGCGGCAATATCTTCTCGCGAACGGCCAAAAACCTGACGAACTCGTCACGAACAAACTCCGGGGAATTTCTTTCCAGATTAAAGATCCCGAAGGACGCGTGCTTGAATTTGTACAAAGAACCGGCGGCGTCGCCGGGTCAATTGCCGGGCCCCTGCCACAAGACATGCGCATCGTTCACTCCGGATTTGTAGTGAAGGATCGCGGGGCGATGGACAAGTTTTATCGGGATGTTCTGGGCTTTCATGTGTACTGGCATGGCGGGATGAAGGATGGAGAGACAGATTGGGTGGATATGCAGGTACCGGATGGAACGGACTGGATTGAGTACATGTTGAACGTGCCGGCAAACGCAGATAAGCATACGCTCGGCGTCATGAATCATATTGCCCTTGGCGTGCCCGATGTGCGGGCAGCCGCAGAGCAATTGAAAAGGAACGGCGTGAATTTGGCGGAGGAACCGAAGATTGGGCGTGATGGGAAATGGCAATTGAATTTATATGATCCGGATCTGACCCGGGTGGAGTTGATGGGGTTCACGCCGGCGGAAAAGCCGTGCTGTGCGGAATATACGGGAGCTCACCCGAAACCATGAGCAGGCTGACGAAGACAACAATTGGATTCGAAGCGAAAGTTCAACAGCGGGTCAGCGGTTCCAGTGCTCAAGATGCATCTGAGAACTTGCCACGATCCCTCCGCTGCGAGCCAGCAGACGGCGCTGGCTCTACGATCGGGATGACCGGTCGCTTTCTGGTTGCGTGGACAGGTGGATTCGCGGTCAGAATCACGACACTATTGCTGGTCATGTGTTTGGTGGGTAGTTCCCTTCCAAGCACGGCCCGCGCGCAGAATCTGGATAAGGCGGTGCAAAGTATTGATGAGGAGGTGACGGCGTTTTCCTACGCGCCGGATGGGCGCATCGCATTTTCGGTGCGCAGGATGTACAAAGCCAAGAAGTACGATTTGCAGCGCGACGATATTTACATGATGGATCAGGGCGGGAAACGGAAGCGACTGTTCAACGGGGAGAAATTCACGGTTGGCGACAAACCGTTTACCTACCAGGTGGAATCGTTCACCTGGTCGCCGAATGGAAAGATTCTAGCGGTGCAACTGTTCACGACGTCAGTCGATGTGGAATCGGGACGAACAGAAGATACAAGGGCGTTGCTGTTTGTGGATGACCAGGGACGGGAGTTGCGTCCGGCGGGAAAAGAACCACTGGTAATGAATGTGGAGAGTCCGCTGTGGCTGCGGGACAACGCTACGGTGGTGGTAATGAAGGAAGAAGTGGCGCCGCGCGAATTGTTTTCCCTGCAATATTTGTATATGTCGTCGGGACTATCAGGGGCCGTGTTTGAAGGACGTACATTTCGCGAAGCAGCGCGGATTTCGGGAAGCAATTCGGCGATTGCCGTGGAGCGCGACCGGATGATGGATGGGCCGCCACGCTTGCAGCGGCTGGAATTGCTGGCGCAAGACGACAAAGAGTTGGCGACGCTCGACGCGTTTGCGGGCGGACTTTCCGTATCGCCGAGCGGGACGAAGGTGGCGTATTACCTGGACAAAGAGGTATTGGAGATTCGGGATCTGGAATCGCCAAACAAGGTGGCGCGGGTGCGCGTCGGCTTGGGCGTATTGCAATGGAACGCGGATGAAACGCGGATTTATCTGAAACGGACGATTGAGAAGAAGTCCGCGGATCTGGTTAGCGTCGCGGTGCCAGCCTTAGTGGCGTACAAGACGGGACAGACTGTGCCGGTGCAGGAACCTACGCCGCAGGTGCTATTGCATGGATTAACCGTGCGAGAATTTGGAGTATCGCCGAATGGGAAATTTTTGGCGATTGTGTTGCCCGGGAAAAGGAATTTGCAGATCTTTGGGTTTTAGGTGAGGGGAAGAAAAAAGATTTAACGCAGAGGGCACGGAGATCGGAGCGTAGAGGACACGGAGAATATTTCGAGGTGTAAAGGTTGAGATCAGTCCGCTTCGGATGACAAATTGCTGTGCCAATAGTTCGCGACCATAATGGTGAAAACGAAAGGGCGCCTAGAAAGGGCGCCTTTTTTTGTGTTCAATCAGCATGCAGGCGTCTTCGACGACGGTTAGGCCTGCGGCGCGGGCTTTTTCGGCAGCGGTGGCGTTGGTGATGCCGAGTTGGAGCCAGAGAACCTTTGCGCCAATGGCGATGGCGGAATCGGCTACTGGGGGAACGTCTTCGGGGCGGCGGAAGACGTCGACGATGTCGACTTTTTCGGGGATGTCTTCGAGGCGCGCATAGGATTTTGCGCCAAGGACTTCCGACTCGTTGGGATTCACCGGAATGATTCGATAGCCGGCAGATTGCAGGTAGGTGGCGACTTCGTTGCTAGGGCGGGTAGGGTTGGAGGAGAGGCCGACCACGGCGATGTTTTTTGAATCGCGAAGGATAGTGGTGATTGGATCGGAAGAAGATTGGGTCGCCATGTTTGGTTGGATGAGGAATTGGGAGTCAGGGTTATGGGTTCAGAGAAGAAAGTGCTTTACCACAGAGGCCACGGAAGCCGGAACGCAGAGATACCAAAGAACTAGATAGAGCGGTTGGAGAAGGCGTCGGAATGCGATGGAACTGCGGTGACGGAGGGTTGGTTGTGACGCGAGAAGACGTTGGCGACGGCGAGAAGCAGCTTTGTGTTTTCGGCGGGACTGCCGACCGAGATGCGGATGGCTTCAGGAAAGCCCATCCAGGCCATGGGACGAACGATGACCCCTTCTTGGAGAAGTTCATCGCAAAAGGTTTTCGCATGGGGACCAATGGGCACAAAGAGGAAATTTGTTTCGCTGAGGACTGGGTTGAGACCGAGCTTGCAGAGTTCTTCGTATAGACGCTGGCGTTCGACGCGATTCATTTCGGAGGAACGTTCGACGTGCTGGTGATCGTCGAGCGCGGCAAGTGCAGCGGCTTGGCCAACGCTCGTGACGTTAAATGGCGTTCGGAGCTTATTCATTTCGGCGACGAGTGTGGGATGGCCGATGCCGTAACCAATACGTAGGCCAGCCAGCCCGTAAACTTTCGAGAAGGTGCGCAACGTAAGGATGTTGTTGTACTGCTTAAAGAGTTCCAGCGCATTGGGAAGATCGGTGCGCTGCGCGTATTCGCGATAGGCTTCGTCGTAAACAATCAAAACATCACCAGGAACTCTTGCGAGAAAGGCGTCGAATTCCGCGGCGCCAAAAGCGGTGCCCGTGGGATTGTTGGGATTGGCAATGTAAATGATACGAGTGTGTGGCGTGACAGCCAGAGCGATGGCGTCTAGATCGAAAGTGAAATTGCGCATGGACGTGAGAATCAATTTGCCGCCACTGGCGCGGATGGCAATGGAGAAGAGGGCGAAAGAACCCTCGCTGGTGATGCCTTCGCTGCCGGGACGCAGGAGCACACGCGAAGCGAGATCGATAATTTCACTGGAGCCGAGGCCGACGAAAACTTCTTCGGGCCGAACGTGATTGCGCGCTGCAAGAACTTCGCGGAGACGCTTGTTGCCGCCGTCGGGATACCAGTTGGCTTCCCCCAGGGCGCGGCGAGCGGCTTCCATTGCTTTTGGAGAGGGGCCGAGAGGATTTTCGTTAGAGGCGAGTTTGACGGCGTGGATCTTGAGATCTTGTTCGACTTCTTCGATGGGCTTGCCAGGAACGTAGGCGGGGAGGCCCTGGATGTAATCGGGGATCAGTTCTTCGAGGGTATGGGTCATGAATTTAGTTTATGCCCAGTATTAGGAAAAATCGAGCGTGGTGCGGGTTCGGTTG
>DASXBH010000244.1:0-4599 GCA_036491775.1 Candidatus Acidiferrum sp. | reverse complement strand
GTCGAAACATTTGGCCAGTCGGAGATCGTAGACAACACGATGTTGATCCCCTACTCCGTGAGCCGCTATTTCATGGAGGTGCCGGCCGTCAAACTGCTCTACTTTTCCATGGCGGATCCCGCCATGGTGATCTCCGCCAGCGCGCAGATCAAACGCATTCTGCAGTCGCGGCATCGCTCGGAATCGGTTTATAACGTATCGAACCTAACCGCCCTCCTGGCGATGGCCGACAGGATCGCCACTGGATTGACGCTGGTGCTTCTTCTGGTTTCAATGGTGACCCTTATCGTGAGCGGCATCGGCATCATGAACATCATGCTGGCCACAGTGACGTCGCGCATCCGCGAAATTGGAATTCGCAAAGCCATTGGCGCCACCAACCGGGAGATCCGCTTCCAGTTTCTGGCAGAAGCCATTCTGATTTCTTTCAGCGGAGGCATTGCCGGCATCATCGTTGGCCTTGCCATCCCCTATTCGGTGCGCTTTCTCACGGACTACCGCATCCCAATCTCTGGGCTATCGGCGATCATCGCGATCATAGTGTCTTCAATCGTGGGGATCGTCTTCGGAACAGTACCGGCTACGCGCGCTTCGCAGCTCGATCCCGTCGAAAGCTTACGCTACGAATAAAGTGTCGCCCACAAAAAGTGTAGAAATTCCCGCCAGTCGATTTATCTAAATTCTCTGATTCAGAGCGCATAAAGCGAACGGGATTCCGGTGTCCGACACACACTGAGAGATAGTTCTGAATCGATCAAGGTCTTCAACCCTTCACTTCAACGATTGTCACTTCAACGCTTTTGATAGATTGAAAATCCACCTCGACTATAGACAGGCTTGAACTCGTTGGCCAACCGGGCTGTGACGAACTGATATGCATCCGGCTCTATCCCCTTCAGAAGCCGAAACCATGCTTCATACCATTCGTTGACGACAATCCAGTCGGGCGTCTTTCCGCTTAGATACCCCAACCGAAAGTCATCGATAAGATTCGGCGGATACCGCAGGCCGAAGCCCAGCACGCCCGGGCCCATGATCATCTGATCCGCTCTCGTATTCTCCTTGAGAAAACGAATGGCCGGCAGATAGTTGTTGTGATAAGAATCGGTTCTCGCCTGGTAAAAGACGCCTCCGGCATGAACTAAGCACAGGCAAGCTACCGCAGCGGCAGTCGCGACCCGATATGTTTTTCCTTTCCTCCACAACCAGAGAATGCTGGCGGCCAGCAGCGTCACGTAAAGCGGGATGATGTGCACCACATATTCCTGGCTTTTTCGACCATCGGTAAAAGCCAGGACAAAGAAGTAGATGGCGGTCAGCAACAGTAACGCCACATAGCCCTTCCGGCGTCGCAGGGCCCCGATAGAGAGCACTCCTACCAGTCCGGCCCAGTAAGAGATGGGAATTACCAGTTTCAGCCTCTTAAATCCTTGGGAGTCTCCCAACCCGCCAAGAGTACCCAGATACCGCTCCATGATCTCCCGTTTCACCGTGTTCCAGGGCGAGCGAAGGGTGTCCAGGCGGCCACCTTGAACAGAATTGAGCAGAAACTGCGACTTGAAGGCCTTCACATCCTGATTGATGTATATGCCCCAACAGGCGGCTCCGACAAGGTATGGAGTCAGAGCCATCAAGATATGGCGTGGCCGGATTTGCCTGAAGTCGTAGAACAGCGTCAAAAACACCAGGCCGGCGAACGCCAGCATGCCACCATTGGGGTGAGAAAAAGCACTCGCAGCGACACATGTGTGCGACAACAGCACGGCCTTGGCAAAGTTGCGCTCGCGAAGACAGAGAAAAACTGCTAACCCGCCAAATCCGAAGGCAGCGCTGAGCGCATCCATACGGCCTTCCGAGGAGCGCAAAATATACCCATAGTCCACGGCAATCAGCGCGAATGATACGACCGCGACCGCCGCATCCAACGTCAGGCGCCGGACCACGCAGTACCAGCTCAGCAGGGCAACGAGGCCGCATAACATCGTGAACATGCGTGTCGTAACCAATCCGAAGCCGAAGGCCTTGAACCAGGCAGCCAGTAACACCGTGTACAGGGGCATCTCCAAGTAGATATGTTCCCGGATTCCCTTCATATCGATCCGTTTCGGGAAGGGCAGGAAAGGACCGCTATCATCGAGTACAGAGACTCCAGGGTGCCCCGTTACAATCCAGGCGTAACTTGGGTTCGCCACAAACCCTTCGTCATACCAGGGGGCCCTGGTGAACGCCAGACTGAAGCAGCAGATAAGGTACAACAACGCCGCCGAGGAAAGCGCCAACACGCGGACCTTGGGTCGCAGAAAAATGCCGGAATAAGCGGTCAAGCTCTCTCGATTTGAGGGTGGAACCAGTGCTTTTTCCTGTTGGGGAATCATGCCGCGCCGTCCTCGGCGACTGCGCGGATGAGCATCTGCTTAGCCAAGGGTCTTGCCGGCAAAGCCAGGTACAGCCGAATCAGCCACGGGGAGACAGGCAATCGAGACTTAATGGTCAGAGGTAAAAATCGAGGTTTACATTCAATGACCCGAAAGCCGTGCGCCGCAAGAAAATCACACATGCTGACGTCGGAATAGATAGTGACGTGAGTGTAATCGTCAAAGTATTCTCGATAGGCCACTCGGTAATTAGGTTGCAGAATACTCAGGGTACCGTTGAGCCGAAGCTTTCGCCTTAGCTGATCTAAAACGGTGGCAAACTCGTTCTGTGTAAGGTGCTCGAAAAGATTGCTCGCGAATGCGAAATCCACTGACGAATCGTCGAGGAAACTTAGATCATCGGCTCTCGCGACCTTAGTCTCCACACCCGAGTCCACATAGTTTACAAAACCATCCCATTGATCGACCGCAATGCGCCGGCGGCAGCGTACTTGATTAATAAAATGGCCGTAACCCGCTCCCAGTTCCAGCACACAGTCATCGCGGCCTATTAGCTTGTAAAAGTAAGCGTCGTAGAGAGTCTTCCAGAGCACTTCTCGTCTGCGGTCGAAGACGAATCGAGTGTCATGATAACCAGCCATCGGAGTTTACTGTTTCCTCCAACCCAAGACGATCCCTTGAATCATACGAGTTCCGACTTTCAACGCCCTTAGATTGTTTGTATTTCCGCCTTTACTGATGCCGACACGATTGTGGAAGGTGATCGGGCATTCCACAATTCTGAGCTTTTGTCGGAGCGCACGATCGAGAAAATGGGCGTTGAATTCCAAGTTGATCATCGGGTTCACATCGGGCAAAAGCGTGGTGAGAGCGCTGTTCCTGCACAGTTTATACGTCGTCCCCACATCTGAAAAAGTACCCTGGCCACTGTACTTGACTTCAAGGAGCTTTCCTACGGCGAAATTTCCGTAATACATGAGGGTGGTCAATTGGGTGCGGCGGGCTCTTAACTGTTCAACAATTCGTGTCCCGTTGACGATGTCCGCGTGCGGAATGTAGGCGAGAAATTTATCAATGTCGTTAGCTCGAAACGTCATGTCGCCTTCGCAGAGGAGGGTCAGAGACGTGTCGCTCGCCAAGGAACCCTCGGTGAGGGCACGATGGACGCAGGAACCATAGCCAGGTTGCCGCTCGCAAATGACTATGGCGCCGGCGCTGGACGCTTTTGTACTGGTCGCATCGGAACTGTTGTTGTCGATCACGATCACTCGCCGTACCCGGGGGTGCGACCTGAAGTCCAAGACTGATTGCGCAATGCTACTTTCATCATTAAACGCGGTCAAAACGACAGTAAGATCGGCAAATGGGACAGGCTCGAAGAACATTTCCTCACCACCGCGTCTCTTGGGTGTCAGGAAAATCAGATCGAGCGCCGCCAAGGTAATGCCCATGACGACCGGCAGTCCGCTCCACCATAAGAAGCCTTGACTAAGTGTAAGTACTCTCCCGCCGAACAAGCGGTGGATGGCGCCTAAAATAACGCCCACCAGATATATTCCTTGCCCCAATGTAAACAGAAGGATGCCCCACATCGCCAAAGGCCAAAATTGCATTTCGATGCGATGTGTACTTTCCGACCGCGTACCGCTTGGAAGGCGTTGAACGGAATCCGACATATATCTGAAAAGCCGCTCCAATCATAATGGAGATGGGCACCAACCGATATACAATCCAACCGGTTTTGGCAACCTTCAGGATTGCTAGCAACTTCGTTGGCCGAACTCAGCTCAGCCTACTTCGTTCACGGTTTGGCTGGCATGCGGCAGAAGTATGTCAAACTTTTCGGGGACGATTCGCGGTGGGTATTCTTGCGTGCGATAAAAGCGACTGCGATCCGCCGCTGGTGCTTCCGACGGCCTCAATCGGCACCCTAGATGAGTGCAAAAACAGCGAAGCCGGGCTGGTTGACCCGGCTTTCCGTTTTCGAACTGGCTCTTGCGGTCTTGTTTCGACCGAACTACCCAGCGTTTTCGAGATCACTGAACTCTGGCTCTAACCCCTATGCCTTCTCACCCACGATTTCGGGTCTTCTCACCCTACTAACCGCTTCTTCGCGTCGCGGGGTCACCGGCCCGCTTCGCACCCACAACTACATCACCATCGCCAGGTTTTCTAATTCATGCATCAGGACGGGCAGGGCGCAACCTGCCATCTCGACGCGTCC
>DASXBH010000243.1:0-9677 GCA_036491775.1 Candidatus Acidiferrum sp. | reverse complement strand
AGGTCATTACGCAGAACAACGAAAAGGCGACGGTGAAGCACGGTACCAAGATTCCGATCCAGACGACCATCAACAACACGATTTCGGTGCAGTACATTGACGCGGTGCTAAAACTGGAAGTAACACCGCAGATCACCGCCGAAGGCACCGTATTCATGGACGTGCTGGTAGAAAACACCCAGATCGACAACGGTATTCCACGCGTGCAAGGTATTCCCGCGTTGGATACCCAGTCCGCGGAAACGAAGGTGCTGGTGGCGGATGGTGGAACAGTGGTCATCGGCGGCATCATCGTGACGCAACAGCAAACGGACATTACACAGGTACCACTCGTGGGCAGTTTGCCGCTGATTGGCCACCTGTTCAAGCGCACGTCGACAACCGTGTCTTCACAAGAACTGCTGTTCTTCCTGACGCCGCGCATCATCCCTGGATGATCAGCGGTTTCCGGCAACGAGCAGACCAGCAGAGCTGACAAATTCGGGTAAACTGGAATCGAGGAGGCGCGAGTCTCCTCGATTTTTTTATGGCTACTGACTACTCCAAGCGGCGAGCAGCAATCAGACGAGAGCTGAAGCAGCGGAAGATCGACTGCCTGCTGGTGACGCACGCCCCCAATTGGTATTACCTGACCGGGTTTACAGGAGAGTCGGGGACGCTGGTTTTGTCGGAGGACGGAGCGACGCTGATCACGGATGGACGGTTCACGGTCCAAGCCAAAGAAGAGACATCTGGCGTCAAAATCGAATTGCAGAAGGGCGGGCTGTACGCTGCGGTCGGCGATTTCCTGAAGCAGGCGCGGTATGAACAGGTCGGGTTTGACCCACAGCACTGGACTGTGGCGCAGATGGCGGTGCTGCGGAAAGCGATGCGCGGGCGCTGCCGAACGAGCGAAGCGCCGGGGATAGTGGAAGCACTGAGGATGAAGAAAGATGCGCAGGAACTGGCCACAATGCGGAAGGCAGCCCATCTGGCGGGCGAGGTCTTCGAAAGCGTGTTGAAGATGGTGCGCCCGGGCGTGCGGGAAATGGAAATTGGAGCGGAGATTGAGTACCAGATGAGGAAACGAGGAGCCAGCGGATCGTCGTTCGAAAGCATCGTAGCTTCGGGAAAACGGGGAGCGTTGCCGCACGCGCGACCAACCGCTAAGAGGCTGAGGAAAAATGAGTTGGTGGTGCTTGACCTGGGTGCTATACTCGCCCATTACTGCAGCGATATGACGCGCACGGTGTACCTTGGCAAGGCTTCGAGCCGGGTTCGGCAGTGGTATGCGGCGGTGCAGGAAGCCCAGGCAGCCGGGGTGGGTGCGGTCAAGGCAGGCGTCACCTGTGGGGAAGTGGACGCTGCAGCGCGGAATGTACTGAAGAAGGCCGGCCTGGAAGAAAAATTCGTCCACAGTACGGGTCATGGGTTGGGTTTGGAAGTACATGAGGAACCGCGGATAGCGCGCGGGCAACAAGTTCGACTCGAAGCGGGAAATGTTGTAACAATTGAACCGGGCGTATATTTCGAAGACGCCGGGGGCATCCGAATCGAGGATGAAGTGGCAGTGCACGCCGACAAGGGCGAAGTGTTGACCCGCGTCAAGCGGGATCTTATCGAACTCTGAAAAAAAGGCATGAAACGGAAAAAGCCGGCGCAAGCCAGTGGAAGTGGTTCGTTTGAAAAACCGGAAATCGGGCAGATCGAAGAATTGCTGCGCTTCATGAGCGAGCACAACCTGGAAGAGTTTGAATACGCCAGGGGCGATCTGCGAATCCGGCTGAAAAAGCCGAGCACCCACGTGGTAGCGGCAGCGTTGCCTGCTCCAGCAGCGGAGATTATTGTGCCATCGGCGGTGGCGCCGCATGGCGGGGATGCTCCGCAAGCCGGGGCAGCGATGAATGTGCGGGCAAACGAGGACTTGCACCTGGTGAAATCGCCGATCGTGGGAACATTTTATGGATCACCAAGCCCGGGAGCGGAAGCGTTCGTGAAAATCGGGAGCCATGTGGACGTGGGGCAGACGCTGTGCATCGTGGAAGCAATGAAATTGATGAATGAGATCGAGTCGGAAGTGAGCGGCGAAGTGCTCCGCATCTTCGCGGAAAATGGACAGCCCGTAGAGTATGGGCAACCGCTGTTTGGGATACGTCCGAGCCGGAAACGCTAGCCGGCCCGCCTGACTATGTTCCGGAAAATTCTTGTAGCCAATCGCGGGGAAATCGCCCTGCGAGTCATCTGCGCCTGTAAAGAATTGGGGATCTCCTCGGTAGCGGTGTATTCAGAGGCCGACCGAAACGCTTTGCACGTGCGGTATGCGGATGAAGCGGTGTGTATCGGGCCGCCGCGCAGCAGTGAAAGTTACTTGAACATTCCACACGTAATCAGTGCCGCGGAAATCACCAACGTGGACGCAATCCATCCCGGATACGGATTCCTATCAGAAAACGCCAATTTTGCAAAAGTGTGTGAAGCGTCGGAGATCACATTCATCGGGCCACGCCCGGAAGTGATCGAGATGATGGGGGAGAAGGATCGCGCTCGACGAGAAATGAAGGGCGCGGGATTGGCGACGATTCCCGGCAGTGAAGGCGTGGTGGAAGGCGAAGAGCAGCTTGGGAAAGAAGCAGAGCGCGTCGGGTATCCACTGATTTTGAAAGCGGCCGCAGGCGGTGGCGGGCGCGGCATGCGCGTGGTGCGGAATAAAGGCGAGTTGCTGGCGGCGTACCAGACGGCGCGAAGCGAGGCGCAGCAAGCCTTCGGAACGCCCGATGTGTACATGGAAAAGTTTTTGGAGCATCCGAGGCACATCGAGGTGCAAGTGCTGGGGGACCAGCATGGCAAAGTGATCCACCTGGGCGAGAGGGAATGCACAATTCAACGGCGGCACCAGAAACTGGTCGAAGAGTCGCCTTCGCCGGTGATGGATGCCAAACGGCGCAAAGATCTGGGTGCAAAGGTAGTGAAGGCGCTGGAGGCAATCAGTTACACGAACGCGGGGACGGTGGAGTTCCTGATGGACGATGACGGTTCGCTGTATTTCATCGAGATGAATACACGAATTCAGGTGGAGCATCCGGTGACCGAGTTTGTAACTGGAGTGGACCTGGTGAAGGCGCAGATTCGCATTGCGGCTGGAGAAAAGCTGGAGAATGCGGTGGGAGAGATCAGTTTTTCGGGACATTCGATTGAGTGCCGGATCAATGCCGAAGATCCGGAGACGTTTGTGCCATCGGCGGGCCGAATCACGACGTTTCAGGCGCCTGGCGGGACGGGAGTGCGGGTAGATTCGGCGGCACATTCCGATGCGGTGATACCGCCCTATTACGATTCGCTGATCGCCAAGCTGGTTGTGAAGGGGCGGGACCGCACCGAGGCGATCGCAAGAATGAAGCGAGCCTTGGAAATGTTCGCGATTGAAGGAATCAAGACGTCGATCCCGCTGCACCGGCGTATCATGGCGCACCCGGATTTCGTGGCCGGTGAGTTCGACACGCACTTCATCGAAAAGCTGTTGAACAACAGCGAAAAATAGACGTGGATGCGCCTTGTGAGGGCGATGCTCTCTGTGATATTAGACGCTGGAGTCGCGACACTACGCTTCCTGGCGGTTCAGGGGCTTGAAGCGGCGTTGGCCTAAGTTCAGGCGGGTAATTCGGAGTTCGCGCATTCGCACATCGACAAGCACATACGAGCTACGACGGACTGCCGTGAAGCCTGCGGCGAAGAACTGAGGCGGGCGAAGAATGGCGGAGTCGAGCATCGCAATACCATCCCAGGAAACTAAATCAGAACACGGATTTGTGCGGGCCATTGGTCTGTTCGACGGCACGATGATCGTGGTTGGATCGATGATCGGATCCGGCATTTTCATTGTGGCGGCGGACATTTCGCGGCAGACCGGGTCGGCGGGCGGGTTGCTGCTGACATGGGTGCTGACGGGCTTAATGACCATTGCGGCGGCGCTTTCGTATGGGGAGTTGGCGGCCCTGTATCCGCATGCGGGCGGGCAGTATGTGTATTTGCGCGAGGCGTTTTCGCCGCTGTGGGGATTTTTGTATGGTTGGACGCTGTTCCTGGTGATTCAGACGGGAACAATCGCTGCGGTGGCGATTGGGTTCGCGCGATATCTGGGGGTGTTGTTTCCGGCGATTTCTCCGAAGACGTGGGTGATTGCGCCGATTAATTTGTCTTCGAAGTTTGCGATCAGTCTTTCGGTGCAGCAGTTGGTTGCGGTGGTAATGATCATTTTCCTTACGTACCTGAATACCCGTGGGGTGCGACTGGGGAAATGGATTCAGAATATTTTTACATCGGCGAAGATTCTGGCGCTGGCAGGTTTGATTCTGTTGTGTGTGTTTGTGGCGCGGAATGCTACGGCGATTGAAGATAATTTCACGCATCTGTGGGCGATTCGCGGTGCGCAAACGATTGAGCCGGGTGTGGGATTTCTGAAGAGCATTTTGCCTACGGTGACAGCGGCGAGCGGGTGGTATGGATTGCTGCTGGCGCTGGCGGTGGCCCAGGTAGGATCGCTGTTTTCCGCGGATGCGTGGAACAACATCGGGTTTACGGCGGCGGAAGTAAAGAATCCCAAACGCGACGTGGCGCTGTCGATGGCGTTCGGAACGATCATCGTGATTTCGTTGTACTGCCTGGCGAATCTGGCGTACCTGTTCGCACTGCCGCTGGGACAAATTCAAAACGCGCCGGATGATCGAGTGGCGACGGCGGCGCTTTCGGCAATTTTTGGAGCGAAGGGCGCATTGATTATGGCGGTGGCCATTATCATTTCGACCTTTGGCTGCAATAACGGATTGATCCTGGCGGGATCGCGCGTGGCGTACGCCATGGCTAAGGATGGATTATTTTTTAAAGCGACGGGGAAACTGAACCACAAGGGCGTGCCGGGAGTGGCATTGGTGCTGCAAGGCGTATGGATCGTGGTGCTGATTTTGATGCGCACCCGGAAGCCGGATGGCACCTACGGAAATGTTTACAGCAATTTGCTGGATTATGTGGTGTTCGCGGCGTTGTTGTTTTATGTGCTGACGATTGTGGGAATTTTCGTGTTGCGGATCAGACGGCCGGATGCGGAGCGTCCTTATAAGGCGTTCGGCTACCCGTGGATACCACTGCTGTATATTTTGGCGGGAACGGGAATCATGGGAGTGCTGTTGCTGTACAAGACAGACACGGCAGGTGGCGGCGTGGTGATTGTGCTGTTGGGGTTGCCGGTCTACTGGCTGTGGTCGCGGAAACGCGATCGTGTAGGAAGCTCGAGTTAGAGTCTCAAACGGGAAACCGATGAAGGAGGAGTTGCGGATGAGCAACCCCTTGTTTGCAAGAAAATCATTGGACACGCTGATGAAGGAGGCTGGGGAGACCGGCGAGCACAGCTTGAAGCGTGCATTGGGTCCAGTGAACCTCATTACGCTGGGAATTGGAGCGATTATCGGGGCAGGTATTTTCGTACTGACAGGCTCGGCGGCTTCGTTGTATGCGGGGCCAGCGATCATGTTGTCGTATGTATTAGCGGGATTGGGATGCATGTTTGCCGGCTTGTGTTACGCGGAGTTCGCGTCCCTTATTCCTATCGCCGGCTCGGCTTATACATATGGGTACGCCACGCTAGGTGAAATTGTGGCGTGGATCATTGGATGGGACTTGATTTTGGAATATGCGTTTGGAGCGGCCACGGTAGCGAGCGGATGGAGCAGCACCTTAGTGGCGTTCCTGCAGGATTACGGCATCAACTTGCCGCCGCAAATATGCGATGTGCCAGGCGCGGAATGGGTCTTCTTCCAAGGCCGGTGGTCGCCGCTGGTTACTTTGCAACTAACTGCAGCCCAGCTGGCAGCCGCTCCGCACGCGACTGCCAAATTCAACTTTATTGCGTTCCTAGCGATCTTGGCAGTTACAACAATCTTGATTGTGGGAATCAAGGAGTCAGCAAACTTTAACACCGCGGTAGTCTTTGTGAAATTGACGGCGGTATTGACGTTCATTGCGGTCGCTAGCGCTTATCTGTTGAAGAACCCGCAAGTGGCTCATGCAAATTGGAGCGTATTTCTTCCTCCAAATACCGGTTCGTTTGGGTCGTATGGGTGGTCAGGCGTGTTGCGCGGGGCGGGCGTCGTATTTTTTGCGTACATCGGCTTCGATGCCGTTTCAACGGCCGCGCAAGAAGCCCGCAAGCCGCAAAAAGATATGCCTATTGGCATTCTCGGTTCCCTGGCTATCTGTACTTTTCTGTACATCGTTGTCTGTGGGCTGCTAACAGCGACAGTGCATTACAGTCGCCTAAACATTGGAGCACCCGTGTCTTTAGCGATTAGGGAGACCGGGGTGAAGTGGGGAAGTTATGTGGTTAATGCCGGGGCTCTAGCGGGCTTAAGCACGGTAATGCTGGTGATGCTGCTGGGCCAGTCGCGTGTTTTTTACTCGATGGCAAAAGATGGTCTGTTGTGGAAATGGGCGAGCGACATTCATCCACGATTTCGGACACCGTGGAAGTCGACGGCAATTGTCGGATTGTGCGTTGCGATTGTTGGCGCGCTCGTGCCCATCGGCGATCTGGGGCAGTTAGTAAGCATAGGTACGCTGCTCGCCTTCGTAATTGTTTGTGCCGGTGTATGGCTGATGCGAATACGGCGGCCGGAACTGGAGCGACCATTTCGTACCCCATGGGTTCCTTTCGTTCCTATCATGGGAATACTCATCTCGCTCGGTTTAATGGCTGGTCTAAAGGGGCTTACGTGGATTCGATTGATCGTCTGGCTCGTCATTGGGATGGTCATTTATTTCACGTATAGTGTGAAACATAGCCGGGTACGTCATCCAGACACGCGGGACAATCGATAAGATTGGAAATTGGATCGGGTCGGCTCTCCCTTCTTTTATTTGCAAAAATCTAGCCACGCAAGGCACGCTCGTGCAGTCGCAAAGAATCGGGTAAAGTGTCTCTTCTGCCCGCATAGCCATGAAAGAGAAGGAAAATAACCGGAAGGATTTCTGGAAGAGCCTGTCGAAGCTCGACTGGGTGGCTATTGCTGCGTGCGCGGTGGGAGTGTGGGCGGACCTGCCGTTCAATCCATTGCGAGACCAACAAGGGTTCGGGCTGCTGCGGCTCTTGGGAGTCATTGCGGGTGTGTATTTGTTCTACCGGTTTTGGAGCAGGTGGCGCAGCCAAATCATGTGGAGTCTGCGAAACCGGCTGATCGTGGCGTATTTGTTTGTGGCGGTGGTGCCGATTTTGTTGCTGCTGATTCTGGCGAGTCTCGGCGGACAGATTTTGTATTCACAGCTGGCGGCGTATCTGCTGTACCACGATGTGCAGGACCGGATTGGCTTGCTGAACGATTCAGCGGCGCACATTGCGGCGGCGGAAGTGTCGATGCCGGGGACGATTGACGATCGCACACTGGAAATCGCGCTGGCGAGAGAGCTTGAGATGGCGCGCGGCAAAGAATTGCCGGACCTGATCATGAATTTCGCGATGTCGCCACAGCACTTTAGCGATGTGGCGGGGCAGAACGCGCATGCTTTTGCGGGACTGTTGCAGGTTGGGAATCAATTGAGTTTAACGGCGATGCGGGAAGTGGATTCACCGCGCGGGAAAAAGTATGTCGGGCTGAGCGTGCCGGTTACGACGGAATTTTTGGAAGGAATTGCGCCGGACCTGGGACCGATTGAAGTGACGTTGGCCCAAAGAGTGGATGAACCGACGCCGGTGCAGATTGGGGCGAAATATTACAAAGGGATCGGGAGGGTAACGAGCCACAAGCGAGTGTTGTTGCCGGCGGAATCGTGGATGGACCCAGTAGTGGACGGATTTTCGCAGTTTGAAGCGACGTATGTGAGTCCGGACGATAAGGTGGAGAAACGGCATCCGGTGTTTGCGTTTTTCAAGGCGCGGCGATCGGAGCTGAATCACCGGATTTTCGCGTCGGTGGGGGATTTGAGCGGGGCAAAGGTGTTTGAGTTGAAGCTGATTGCGGTGGGGTTGCTGCTGATTGAAATAGTTGCGCTATGGATTGGGTTTGTACTGACGCGAGCGATTACCAGAACGGTGTCGGAGCTGTATCGGGCCACTCAATTTGTGCAGGAAGGAAATTTTTCGCATCGAGTCCGAGTGGAGCGACACGATCAATTAGGAGTGCTGGGAGAATCGTTCAATTCGATGACCAGTTCGATCAGCAGACTGGTGACGGAACAGAAACAGTTGGAGCGGTTGGAGAATGAGATCTCGATTGCGCGGGAAGTGCAGGACCAATTGTTTCCGCGGAATCTGCCGCATGTGGAGGGCGTGGAGATCGATGCGATTTGTAAGGCGGCGCGCAGTGTGAGCGGCGATTATTATGATTTCATTCAGCTGACGCCGACGCATGTGGCTATTGCGATTGCGGACATTTCGGGGAAGGGAATTTCCGCGGCGCTGCTGATGGCCAGTTTACAGGCGGCATTGCGGAGCCAATTGCTGACGGCAGGTAGTGAATCGATGAGCACGGCGGAATTGGTGACGCGGTTGAATCGACACGTGTACTTGAGCACGGGAGATGACCGGTTCGCCACATTTTTCGTGGCGATTTACGATACGGTATCGAGGAAATTGCGCTACACGAATGCGGGACACTTGCCGGGATTGTGCTTGTGGGATGGAAAGGCGATTCACCTGGGAGCGGGGGGAATCGTTTTGGGGATAGTAGACGAGTATGATTTCGAAGAGGGGATTGTGGAGGTGCCTGGGGAAGCGGTGCTGGTGGGCTACAGCGACGGATTGATTGAGCCGGAAAATGATTATGGGGAGCAGTTTGGGATATCGAGGTTGGAGGCAGCGGCACAACGAGTAAGGCAGTATACGCCGCGGAAGATCGCGGAAGCGTTGATGACGGCGGCGGAGGAGTGGTCGGGGAGTCCGGAGCAAGCGGATGATATGACGGTCATTGTGGCGAAGTTGCGATGACGGAAGAAAAGTGGGGGGCTGTTGCTGGGAGTTCAGTCGCTGGAATTTTTGTGGAGAAGGCCTCACTCCTGAAGGGGTGAGCTACAGAGGGAGAATGTTGCTGCGAAATAGGGTGGCGTTGGTTACGGGCGGTAGCCGGGGAATTGGGCGGGGAATCGCCTTGAAGTTGGCGCAGGAAGGGGCGCGCATCGCGATTGCCTACCGCTCGAATAAAGGCGCGGCGCAACTGGCGCTGCGACAATTGCAGGCGGCCGGGGCAGACTGCGTCGCGGTGGAGACGGACATCAACGAACAGGGACGTGCGGAACAATTGGTGGAGACGGTGGTGGACCGGTTTGGGCGGCTGGATGTGCTGGTGAATAACGTGGGGGATTTTCGGTGGGGGACTCTGGCGGAATCGTCGGCTGGCGAGTGGAAGAGTATTTTCGAGTCGAACGTGATGACGGTGTTTGTGATGTGCCGAGCGGCATTGCCGCACATGCGCAAATCGCGCTGGGGAAGAATTATTAATCTGGGGGCAGTGGGAGCGGAACGGGCATTCGGCCAGGCGAAAATTTCGGCGTATGCGGCGGCGAAAGCGGCGGTGGTGGCGATGTCGCGTTCATTGGCATTGGAAGAGGCGAAGAGTGGTGTGACGGTGAATGTGGTGAATCCGTCGAGCATTGATGAGAAGGATTTGACGTTGGAAGAAGCGCGCAAGCTGCGAGACGCGCGGTTTCCGATTGGACGG
>DASXBH010000242.1:0-6701 GCA_036491775.1 Candidatus Acidiferrum sp. | reverse complement strand
TCCTCAATCGTAAATTCGTATGACTCTGCGCAAGTCGTCGCGCTTTGAGTCGCTCCCACCCTGACTGTCAGAGCTGTCGGAGTGTTGACAATCATCCAATACGCTGGACTCCTGGCTCTCCGCTCCTTGCTCCTCATTTTCGGCCAGCCTGATTAAAAGTCATTGTTTCCAATCGCTTCCCGAAAACCACGCACCTTTTCGCAGTGGCCTCCAGGCTGCATCTCCTACGATCAGAGGCAAGAAACAGAAATTATCCACGGAGATCGCATGCGAAAGTCGCTGACCTGTCTTTGCAGCATTTTAGTTGTGGCCGCACCGCTTTCGCCCGAGATAGCAAGAACCGCGGACCAAACCGAGGATGACGACCGCCTAAGAAATTGCGGTACGGTCGTGAAAGAGATTCTCGACGTTCCCGACAACATTCCACAGGACCTGCTCGACAAAGCGGATTGCGTCCTTGTCTTCCCGTCCTTAGTTAAGGCTGCATTCATCGTAGGTGGAAGCTACGGGCGAGGGGCCATGTCGTGTCGCAAGGGTGAAGACTTTCGAGGTCCCTGGGGAGCTCCCACGATGATCGCGCTTGAGGGTGGAAGCTTTGGGTTGCAGATTGGAGGAGAGGCCACGGATTTTATATTGCTGGTGATGAATGAACGCGGTGCCAGGGGCATCCTGGCTAGCAAGGTTAAGTTGGGAGCGGATGCTTCTGTGGCTGCAGGCCCTGTCGGTCACGATTCGTCAGCGGAAACGGATCCGACTCTGCGCGCGGAAATTCTGGGCTATTCACGGGCACGTGGCTTGTTTGCTGGAGTTTCTCTCGAAGGTTCCACAATCCGGCCGGACAATGACGACAATCGCCGTGTGTACGGCAGGAAGGTTCCGGCGAGCGATATTGTTTTGTCCCGAAGAGTCGCGGTACCGCCGGCAGCCGAGCAATGGATCTCTACCCTGGATACCAAGACTCCGAAGCACAGGCCGTAGGGGCTACTGGATTAGAGGCAGTCCGGCCACGCCGGACGGAATTGGGGAAGTGAATCATGATGTGGATTGTTAGGCTGGCGCTGAAGGAACCGTACACGATTATCGTGTTGGCTATCCTCATCTTCCTTTTTGGGACGCTGGCAATCATTCACACACCCACGGACATTTTTCCGGACATCAACATCCCGGTCGTCAGCATTATCTGGAACTACAACAGTCTGGAGCCGCAGGACCTGGCCGACAGGATCGTCACCATCACGGAGCGCAACCTGACCACCACCGTCGATAACATCGAGCACATAGAGTCGCAATCGCTTTACGGAATCGCCGTGGTGAAAGTGTTCTTTCAACCCACGGTGAGTATCGACAAGGCCATCGCTCAGATCACGGCAAATTCCCAAACCCAACTTAGGCAGCTGCCCACCGGAACAACACCACCTTTGATCATTAGCTACAGCGCGTCGACGGTCCCGATTCTCGAACTCGGCCTCTCCGGCCCAGGCATATCGGAGCAGGCACTCAACGATTATGGTCTGGTGACCATCCGCCCCCAGCTGGTCACGGTGCAGGGTGCCGCCATCCCGTATCCGTACGGTGGCAAGCAGCGCCAGGTGCAAGTGGACCTAAATACCCAAGCCTTGCAGGCCAAAGGCCTCGCTCCATTAGACGTAGTGAATGCAATTGCCGCTCAGAACCTGATTCTCCCAACCGGAACATCCAAAATCGGTTTGAAGGAATATGACGTCGACATCTCGAATGCGGCTCCCCAGACCATCGCTCAACTCAACCGCATCCCTGTAAAGACCATCGGCGACACGACTATCTATATTAGTGACGTCGCTTGGGTGCGCGACGGCTTTCCACCGCAGACAAACATTGTCCGCGTGAACGGCCAACGTTCCTCCCTCTTGACGGTCCAAAAGAATGGCAACACGTCGACCCTGAGCATCATCGGTGGAATCAAGTCTCTGTTGCCGTATATCGAGACGCTCGTGCCGCAGTCGCTGCAAATTAAGCCTTTGGCAGACCAATCGATCTTTGTGAAAGGCGCCATTAAGGGGGTGGTCACCGAAGCGAGCATTGCGGCCTGCCTTACAGGCCTAATGATCCTCGTCTTTCTCGGCAGTTGGCGGAGCACGACCATCATTGTGGTTTCGATTCCTCTCGCCATTCTGACATCGGTCATAACTTTCAGCGCCCTCGGCGAAACCATCAACATCATGACGCTTGGCGGACTGGCCCTGGCCGTTGGCATTCTCGTGGATGACGCTACCGTCGAGATCGAAAACATCAATCGCAACCGTCAGGCCGAGCCAGATAAGGACATGGATACAGTTGTCCTGGACAGCGCCGCGCAAATCGCTACACCCGCCTTTGTGGCCACCATTTCGATCTGTATCGTGTTTACTCCGATGTTCCTTCTCTCGGGGGTCGCGAAATTTCTGTTCGTTCCGCTGGGTGAGGCGGTGATCTTTGCCATGCTGGCCTCCTATCTGCTGTCACGCACCGTTGTTCCGATGATGGCCAAGTATCTCTTGCGCTATGACACCCCGAACACCGCGGAGTCCCGCAATCCATTCGTTCGTATGCAGGTTCGCTTTGAGGAAGCGTTTGAGCGTTTCCGCGGGCATTATCACGGAGTGCTCGAACGTTGCCTTCATCATCGCCGCATTTTCCTTATCGCGTTCTTCTCTGCGTGCGTGGGCTCCTTGCTTTTGATCGTTCCCTGGCTGGGACGAGACTTCTTTCCCACCATCGACAGCGGCTCCTTCAACCTCCATATGCGAGCTCCAACGGGTTTGCGAATCGAAGAGACCGCACGCCTCTGTGATCTCGTCGAGCGATCGATCCGGCGACAGCTTCCGCCGGGAGAGATCTCCAATATCATCGACAATATCGGCCTCCCCTACAGCGGCATCAACACGTCCTATCAAAATACCGGAACTGTGGGCACCTCGGATGCGGATATTCTGGTGACCTTCAACGTCAACCACCACCAGACGGCGAAGTACGTTCACGACCTCCGAATCAGCCTGGCAAAAGAATTTCCGGGTGTGACCTTCTCTTTTCTGCCTTCCGACATGGTCACGCAAATTTTGAATTTTGGCTTGCCGGCTCCTATCGACATTCAAGTGATGGGAAATGATCTAGAGGGGAATCAAGCCTTCGCGAATAACTTGCTTAATCAAGTGAAATACGTATCGGGGATAGCCGATGCGCGCATCCAGCAGCCGTTTGATGAACCCTACATCCACCTTTGGCTGGACCGCACCAAGGCGCAAGAGATCGGCTACAATGGCTCAGCTGTCGCGCAAAACGTTTTAATCTCGCTGGGAGGCAGCTTCCAGACCGCTCCAACCTACTGGCTCGACCCTAAGAATCGAAACAGCTACGACATCTCTACTCAGACCCCGCAGTATCGCGTCGACACCCTTCAGGATCTCGCGAACATGCCCATCACCGGACCCACACCTGGCGTCCAACCGGCGCTTCTGGCCACACTCGCTTCCATCCAGCGCGGGACCGGCGCCGCGGTGGTCTCTCACTACAACATCATGCCGGTCATCGACATCTTCGGCGCGGTGCAAGGCCGCGATCTCGGCGGCATATCCGGAGACGTTACAAAAATCATCGATCAAATGCGGCCGAAGCTGCCCCGCGGCTCGCGAGTCGTCCTGCGCGGCCAAGTTCAAACGATGCGCTCCTCCTATGTTGGTCTTTTAACGGGGCTGGCCCTCGCGATTGTCCTCGTCTACCTCCTCATCGTGGTGAACTTTCAGTCTTGGCTGGACCCCTTCATCATTATTACAGCGCTTCCGGCAGCCCTCGCGGGCATAGCCTGGTTCCTGTTCATCACACACACCACGCTGAGCGTGCCGGCACTCACGGGCACGATCATGTGCATGGGTGTGGCCACCTCTAACAGCATCCTGGTGGTGCAATTCGCCAGGGAACAGATGAACGAGGGCAAAGACCCGGTGGCCGCTGCTCTTCAGTCGGGATTCACTCGCTTCCGCCCCGTGATCATGACGGCACTGGCCATGATTATCGGCATGTTGCCGATGTCGCTCGGACTTGGAGATGGTGGCGAACAGAATGCTCCCCTGGGCCGCGCCGTAATCGGCGGATTGCTCTTCGCCACGGTGTCCACGTTGTTATTCGTTCCAACAGTGTTCAGCATTCTCCACGGTTTACGTCATCGCCCCGCTGAGGCTCGTTCTAAATCCTAGGGAGCATATGTAGGAAGAATCTAAGGGTGATAGCAATGCAATCAGAAACAGAGGGACAGGTACCCATGCAAGAACTGCACTTGCCGGCCACCACCGGCTCCAAACCGCGGTCGCGACGGGGCTGGATCGCCGCAATTGTGGTTTTCCTCTTGTTCGTTGGGCTTTTGGTTTCCGGGATTCTTGAGCGCATCCAAACCAACGCCAATCTCCGGACGGAAACCGCGGACTTGGCGATACCGACGGTTTCCGTAGTTGCGCCCAAGCGCGCCGCACCTTCGCAGGAGGTTGTACTGCCGGGAAACGTCCAGCCGTTCATCGCCTCTCCGATTTTCGCGCGCACCAACGGTTATCTGGAACATTGGTATTTCGATATCGGAGCTCACGTAAAAAAGGGCCAGCTTCTGGCGGTAATTTCGTCTCCTGAAGTGGATCAGCAGTTGCAACAAGCGAGGAGCAATCTGTTAACCGCCCAAGCCAATCTCGAACTCGCCGCGATCACCAAAGCCCGATATGAAGGGCTTAAGAAAACCAACGCCGTGTCCCAACAGGACGTCGACAATAGCGTAGGCACTTACAATGCGAATAAGGCCATTGTCGAGGCGGATCAAGCGACCGTACAGCAGTACTCGGCGCTGGTGTCTTTCGAAAAAGTTTACGCTCCGTTTGACGGCATTATTACCGCGCGAAACACCGACATCGGCGACCTGATCAACTCTGGCAGCAATGCCAATGTGAAAACCGATCTCTTCCACATCGCCCAGCCTGGCGTGTTACGCGTTTATGTCAATGTGCCTGAAGAGTTTTCGCAGCAAACGACCCCCGGGCTAACGGCAGAGCTGGCATTGGCGGAGTTTCCCGGGCGGAAGTTCACGGGGAAACTGGTGCGCACCGCCGAGTCCATTAACTACACGACGCGCACGCTGTTGGTTGAAGTGGACGTGAATAACCCCTCAGGGCAGTTGCTTTCGGGCGCCTATGCGGAAGTCCATTTCAAAGTACCGGGGCAGGTCTCCACCTATATTCTGCCGGTCGACACTCTTCTCTTTCGGAAGGAAGGCCTGAACGTCGCGGTTGTCGAGAACGGGAAAGCAAAGCTGGTGCCGGTAACGCCAGGTCACGACTTTGGCGATTCGATCGAAATCGTTTCGGGTCTGCAGGGCAACGAATCCGTCATTATGGGCCCCCCCGATTCCATCGTGACAGGAGAAACAGTGCAGATAGCAACGCCACAGGCAACAGCACCCTCGCCAGCTGTAGGAGCGAAGCCGTGAATGCTATCTGCGCCGCACGAATGGAGGCCCGAATCCACAACCGTATTGCGGGCAGTATCTTTGTGATAAGCGCACTATTGGTTGCAGGTTGCACCGTTGGGCCGAATTACAAGCGCCCCACCGCGGAAATTCCTCCGGTGTATAAGGAGGTGGGCGATTGGAAACCGGCCCAGCCGAACGATCAGAATCTCAGCGGCAACTGGTGGGAAATCTTCCAGGACCCGCAACTGAACGCGCTCGAACTACAAATCAACGTCTCCAACCAAAACCTAAAAATTGCTGAAGCCCAATACACTCAAGCTCGTGCGTTGGTCCGCTATAACCGCGCCGACCTGTTCCCCACGATTGGCGTCAATCCCTCGGCTACTCGGAACCAGTTTTCCGAGAATCGCCAGCCCAAGAGCACAAATTTCAATGGCGTCAGTTTCACCGACCTACAAATTCCTTTCGAATTGGCTTACCAGGTCGACGTCTGGGGGCGCGTACGCCGCAACATCGAATCTTTTCGCGCCCAGGCACAAGCCAGCGCAGCCGATCTGGCTGCGGTGAACCTCTCGATGCATGCGCAATTGGCTTTGGACTACTACCAAGCCCGCACGCTGGATGCCGAGGAGAAGCTTTTGAACGATACAGTTAACCAGTATCAACAGGCATTGGAATTGATGGAGAACAGGTTTGCGGGAGGGCTCGCTTCCGATCTCGAGGTTCAGCAGGCCAAAACGCAACTGGAGAGCACTGCGGCTCAGGCCATCGACGTGGGCGTTGCCCGCGCCCAATACGAGCACGCCGTGGCCGTTTTAATCGGGAAGCCTCCGGCAGAATTCAGCCTTCCGCCGCTGCCCCTCACCATGCCGCCGCCTGCCATTCCCGCGGGGCTGCCATCCGAGTTGCTCGAACGTCGACCAGACATCGCCGCAGCGGAACGCCAAATGGCCGCCGCCAACGCTCAGATCGGCGTGGCTAAGGCCGCCTACTATCCCAGTATCACACTGGGCGCGACGGGTGGTTTCGAGAGTGGCGTCCTCTCGACGTTGATATCCGGCCCTAGCCTTTTGTGGTCGGTTGGCCCGACTGCATCATGGACGCTCGTCGATTTCGGCCGGCGCCGCGCTGCATTAGACCAAGCCATCGCTGTTTACGATCAAAACGTGGCCAACTATCGCCAAACCGTGCTCACCAGCTTTCAGCAGGTCGAAGACAATGTAGCAGCACTGCGCATCCT
>DASXBH010000241.1:0-12772 GCA_036491775.1 Candidatus Acidiferrum sp. | reverse complement strand
CACTACGAACAGGAAGTCATGCCGGAAGCGCAGCAGAGCACAACAGGATGGGGGCTCATCGCGGGAAACGGGAGGTTTCCGTTTCTGGTGTTGGAGGGGGCCCGTAGCCAGGGGATCGAGATGGCGGTCCTGGCGCTGAAGGAAGAGGCATCGCCCGACCTGGAAAAAGAAGCCAGCAGACTGCAATGGGTCAGCCTGGGAGAATTGAGTAAGGCGATTGAATGGATGCAGCGGCAAGGCGTGAAACAGGCGGTGATGGCCGGGCAAGTGAAGCACAACAAGATTTTCAGCGCGATTCGGCCGGATTGGAAGCTTGCCAAACTGTTGTTGTCCTTGCCGCGCAAAAATACGGATTCGTTGATAGGCGCGGTTGCCAAGGTGTTTGAGGAAGAAGGCATTCAGTTGGTGGATTCGACCATGTTTCTGAAACCGTTGCTGCCAGGTGCTGGCGTTTTGACCAAGCGCGCGCCCAGCTCGGACGAGCTGCGGGACATTGAGTATGGATTTGCAGCGGCGCGACAGATCGCGGCCATGGATATTGGGCAGACGGTGGTAATCAGCGATCGGGCGTGCGTGGCCGTCGAAGCTATGGAAGGCACCGACGCGACAATTGAACGCGCTGGGCGGTACGCAAATGGCAAAGCGCTGGTGGTTGTAAAGGTGAGTAAACCCAAGCAGGACATGAGGTTCGACGTACCCGTGGTGGGGCTGCCGACCGTCGAAACAATGAAGCGGGCCGGGGCAACCGCGTTGGCTATCGATGCGACCCGCACATTGATATTCGACCGAACCCAAGTGGTTGCGCTGGCTGACTCCACAGGTATCGCCATTCAAGCTTTTCCGTTTGCCGGGGAGACGGAACCAAGCGGCGAGGCGAAGGGAATAGTCAGGGGATGAGTGTCAGCACGGCCGGGGCGGGAAACCCTCGCAAAATTCGAGTAGCGGTAGTGGGTACGGGCGAATTTGGCCGGAACCATGTGCGCGTGTATCGCGAGATGGAAAACGTAGAGCTCGCAGGTGTGTTTGATGCGGATGTGGAACGCGCGACAGCAGCGAGCAAGGAGTTTCAGACCAAGGTGTTTGGAACGGTGGAGGAGTTGCGCGGTGCTGTGGATGCCGCGACTGTGGCGGTGCCAACAGTGGCTCACGCGGATGTTGGCTCGCGGTTGATGGAGATGGGCGTCGACGTCTTAGTTGAGAAACCGATGGCGAGCACGCTGGCGGAAGCAGATCGATTGTTGGACGTGGCGCGGCGAAACGAGCGGATTTTGCAGGTCGGGCACGTGGAGAGGTTTAATCCGGCAGTGCTGGCAGTCGAACCCGTGGTGAAACGGCCGCTATTTTTTGAAGTGCACCGGTTGGGCGTGTTTACACCGCGAAGCCTGGATGTGGATGTTATCTACGATTTGATGATTCATGACCTGGACATTTTGCTGGCGCTGGTGAAAGAGGCGGTGGTGGAAGTGAAAGCGGTGGGGATACCAGTGTTGACGGAGAAAGTGGACATTGCGCACGCGCGGTTGGAATTTGAAGGCGGCGCTGTGGCGAATGTGACGGCCAGCCGTGTGTCTACGGAGCGCGTGCGGAAAATGCGATTTTTCCAAGAGCACGAATACATTTCGTTGGATTATGCACGGCGCGATGCGTTGCGTGTGGGAGTGAAGCGGCCCGGGCCGCAGCCCGAATTCGGGTTTGAGAAGCTGCCCGCACCGGTCGTCGAGCCATTACGAGCGGAATTAGAGGCGTTTGTGACCGCGGTGAGGAGCCGAATAGCCCCGAAAACGAACGGAAAAGCAGGCCGAGCGGCGCTGGAGCTGGCTAGCAGGGTGATGGAAAGCATCCGTGAGCATGAAGCGCGCGTCCAACCGGTAGCCCAAACCAAACGAGAAAAAATGAATCAATGATTCCCCGGACCCTAGTGCCGGAAGGCGCGCGTCTCTCGGCAGAAGACGCAAAGGCCACAACGCGACGACGTCCCTCGACGCTGGACGAACGCACGCTGGTGCCGTCTGGTCTGCCAGTTATCACGCTGGATGGGCGTACGACGATTCCGTCGAGTCTGCCGCTAGAATCTATTGCCACGCGCGTGGTGGTGCCTCGTGACGTGAACGTGGAAGCTGTGCAGCGCGAAGACGAGAATCACCTGCCGCTGCAACCCACGGACATGGATGAGCGGATCACGATTCCGCAGGGAGTCGTGCCGCCCGAAGAATTCACCTCGCTCGGGCCAATACCCGAAGATCTGGTTGAACCGGACATCATGCAGACAGGCGAGGTGTCCTTCCTGCCGCCCGAGAGCCGGACCCAGAGGAGCCTCGCGGAAAAGATCAATGCCTCGTTTTCGGTGCTGATGCATATTGCGGTGATCGCGCTGATTTTGCTGGGTCCAAAAATCTTTCCGACCCATGTGCCGACTGCCGAGGAAGAAGACATCGCGCGGCGGCAGATGACGGTGTTGTTGCCACCAGGGGCACTGGAGTCGTTGAAGCCATCAACACGCCCACCAGCGCCGCACGAACGGGTGAACGTGGACCCGCGCGTGATTCGGAAAGTTGCACCGACACCCATCGAGCGGCCCGCACCGGCTCCTACGCCCGCGCCAGAACCTCCTAAGAAAGAACTTCCGAGTGCTCCGGCGCCACAGCCGAATGCAGTGGCACCGCCCCAGCCAACTACTCCATCGAAGGGTGACCTGCCCAAGACGCCTCTAAAGCTGGAAACTCCGGATATGCCGGTACCCCAGAGCGGGCTGGTCTTGCCGAAGCAGAAATCACCGGGAGATGCAATTCGAGATGCGGCAAGAGAATCGGCGGGCAGAATGACCGCGCCTGCGCCGATTGGTGGCGGCGGACCGATTCCCGGGGGCGGAGCGCAAGGCGGTGGCGGCGGGCGCGGATCGGCGGCGGCCGGCATTCAGCTGCTTACGGATACGCAGGGAGTGGACTTCAACGATTACCTGCATCGCGTGTACGTGAAGGTGAAACAGAACTGGTTTTCGGTTATGCCGCCATCGGTGCAATTAGGAGAACAAGGAAATCTATCGCTGCGATTTCGAATCATGCGTGATGGATCGGTGCCGGATGGCGAACCCTTGCAGGTGTACAGTTCCGGCAAAGATCCTTTGGATCGCGCGGCCTTCTCGTCGATTCGCGCTTCGAATCCGTTTCCTCCTCTGCCCGCGCAGTTCAAGGGACCGTACATCGAACTGCAATTCACGTATTATTACAATCAGATACCGCCTACGAATTAGGCCAAAGAATGAAACTGGAACGGCAACAGGTGATTGGTAGCCTGCTGCTAGCACTGGTGGTGCTAGCAATATTGTTGATTCGAGCTTGGCCGGTGTTATTTCCCAAATGACAGAAAAGCGCGAACTGCCGCTGATTGCGATTGTGGGCCCCACTGCATCCGGAAAAACCGCGCTGGCAGTGTGGCTGGCATTGCAGCTTGGTGGAGAAGTGGTCGCGTGCGATTCGACTCAGCTGTATCGGGGGTTCGATGTTGGGACGGCGAAGCCGACGCTTGAAGAGCGTGGTGGAGTGGCGCATCACTTGATCGATGTTCTTGATTCGAGTGAAGAAGCTACTGCGGGTGGATATCGCGAACGAGCAATACGAACTTTGGAGGACCTGCGAGTGCGTCGACGTCTGCCAATTCTGACGGTGGGGACCGGACTCTACCTGCGGGCACTGCTGGAAGGTCTGGCGGATGTGCCCCAGCGGTGCGAATCTTTGCGGGAACGCTTGCGCGGAACCGCGGCAAAACATGGCGCAAGACACTTGCATGCAATATTGCGGCGATTGGATTCGGTATCGGCGGAAAAAATTGAAGCGGCGGATGTACAGAAGGTGATTCGCGCCGTGGAAGTGTGTTTGTTAGCGAAGCGGCCGCTGTCCGACGTTTATCGGGAGGGACGCGCGCCGTTAGAGGGTTGGCGAGTTGTCAAGATTGGATTGGCACCTGAGCGGGACGCATTGTATGAGCGGGTGCGCGCGCGTACCGACACGATGCTGAAACGCGGTTGGCTGGACGAGGTTCGGCAATTGACGGAAAGCGGTTTGCCTGAGGATGCGAAACCGTTTGGATTCATTGGGTATCGAGAATTGAGAGCGGTGCTGCGAAACGAATTGACGTTGCAGGATGCGAAGGCCGCGATTCAACAAGCGACCCGGCGATACGCGAAAAGGCAATTGACGTGGTTCCGCCGAGAGAGCGAAGTGCAGTGGCTAAAGGGATTTGGCGACGAGGCCGAAGTGCAATCTGAGGCGCTCACGATCGCGCGTTCTGCAGTGATTTCCAGAGTTCCCGGCGCCGGGGGAATGGACGTATAATCGCGGAGATGAGGCCAGCCGACTTCCCACCGCTTTACCTTCTTGGGGCGATTCCAGCCGACTGCAATTCATGAAAGCCACGCACGAAATATCAAATGCGGAACGGGTGCTTCTTGTGGGGGTGGGGTGGAAACGTGCGCCTCGATTCCCCGGCATGCCAATGGGCGAACAGGGACGGGAGTCTTTGGCGGAATTGCAGGAATTGGCGCGAAGCGCAGGTGCGGAGATTGCTGGAAGCCTATTTCAGGTGAGAGAGTCGGCAGATCCGGCGACTCTGGTGGGTCGCGGGAAACTCGACGAGATCAAAGCCGAAGCAATTGCCAATCATGCGCCACTAATTATCTTTGACGTGGAATTGACGCCGGTGCAGCAGCGAAATATTGAAGAAGTGACGGAACGACGAGTTATCGACCGCACACAATTGATTTTAGATATTTTTGCGCGACACGCGCGCAGCCGCGAAGGGCAATTGCAGGTGGAATTGGCGCAATTGAACTACATGTTGCCGCGACTAGCAGGCAGAGGCACGCAAATGTCGCGACTCGGCGGTAAAAGCGGCGCTGGCGGAGCCGGTGGCGCGGGCGGCGGAGCTGGGCGCATTGGGGTCCGCGGCCCAGGTGAAAAGAAATTAGAAACGGACCGGCGGCGGATTCGTGATCGCGTGCGGAAGATCCAGGACAGTATTGATGAAGTGCGGCAGCAGCGAGCATTGCGGCGCGAGGCGAGGAATGCCGTCCCGTTGGGAACAATCGCCTTGGTGGGCTATACGAACGCGGGCAAGTCGACGTTGTTCAACGCGTTGAGCCGTGCGGAAGTATTGGTATCGCCACGGATGTTCGCGACGCTGGACCCGACGATACGAGCGCTACGATTGCCTTCCAACCGGCGAATTTTGATTTCGGATACGGTGGGATTTATCCGTGAACTGCCAAAGGGATTGATTACAGCATTTCGCGCGACACTGGAGGAGGTGCAAGAGTCGGCGTTGCTGCTGCACGTGAGTGACATCTCGGATCCACATCATGAAGAACTGGATCGCGAAGTAGAAAAGATATTGGAAGATTTGAATGTGGCGGATCGGCCGCGATTGCGCGTGTTCAATAAGGTGGATCGGCTGACAAAAATCCAGCGTGAAGAACTACAAGCAGCCTGGGAATCACCGGGAGTTGGCGAAGAAGCACCTGTGTTGGCGTCCGCGACAACGGGAGAAGGCTTGGAAGAACTGCTAGCAAAGATCGATGAAGTGTTGCCGGTCGACCCGATCGTGAAACTTAGTCTGCGCATGCCAATGAGTGAAGGGCGTTCGCTGGCGCTGATTCACGCGCTTGGCCGAGTGCTGCATTCCGAGGTCGAAGATTCGCACATGAATCTGGAAGCAGAGGTTCCGGAAACCGTGGCGCGGAGACTGAAGCTGAACGAGTTCCAGACGAAGGGAACATCGCGGCGTTCCCCTGCGTTTAAATGAATAGGAGGGTTGCGAGATGGCTGGATTCCTATTGTGGTGCCTGCTTTTGGTGGTGTGCTGGCCGCTGGCGCTGTTCGCGTTGATCGCTTATCCGTTTGTGTGGTTGTTGCTTTTGCCTCTTCGCCTTTTGGGAATTGCAGTGCATGGAGTTTTCGGATTGCTGAGGGCTATTTTGTTCCTGCGGGTCCGCGTACTTCGCGGGCCTCACGCCATTTAGACCCTAGTCGAAATCCTGGGGAGATGACTCTCCGGTAACTAGCAAGACAGATTCAATGTAAACAAATTTTGACAAAAGTGAGGCTCTGGCAACGGTTTGCGAGCCAACAGGTATTGTGGAAAACGCTGTGGAAACTCAAGGGTAGGTTTGCGTGGCCGTTTGCAGGACATCGCGTATCCGCAATGAACGTTAGTTCAAGGTCCCGACTAAGGCCTTTAATTGTAATATGTTGCGACTGTATTGGTACGCTTCATGACTGTAATGTGGGCGTAATCTGCGGGAAATTCCAAAAGGGCTTTTGCACAGCTTTGCAGCAAATGGTGTTACGAACTAGTATCTAACACTTAAGGTCCGCACGTGCGCGGATTGGCGCAGAAGTGCGATGAAGCGGTGCAGGTAACCGAGCCTCACAGCGTTGACGGGTCGAGGGGTGGAGTCTATAGTGGCCTTGGGGTGCTGATAACCCCTAGTCCCCTAGGATAAGCGCCCGATCTGACCCGAGACATGAATCTCCCCAATTCCCTGACGCTATTGCGTATCTTTTTTGTGCCGGTACTTATTGTGGTGCTGCTAACTCGCAGCCCGAACGTGGAATTGTTTGGGTACACAGCGCATTTCGAGTTTTGGGGAGTGTTGATTTTGCTGGTGGCAGCGGCGACGGATTGGGCAGATGGATATTTTGCGCGGCGCAATGAGCAAATCACGACACTAGGAATCCTGCTCGATCCCATCGCCGACAAGCTGCTGATTTCGGCGTCGTTTATTTCCTTGGTAGATATGCATCTGGTTCCAGCCTGGATGGTGGTCATCATCATCGGCAGAGAATTTACGATATTGGGCCTGCGGAACATCGCATCGGCCGAAGGATTCACGATAGCGGCATCAGTGCTTGGAAAAACGAAGATGGTGCTGCAGGTTTGCGCGGTGGCGGTGTTGATCGGCGCGGCCCGGCATCCATCGTTAAAGCCGGTGGCGAAAGTATTGTTGTGGCTGGTGGTAATCAGTGCGCTGGTTTCGGCGGGACAGTACTTTGCGAAATTCTGGAATCAACTGGACGATCGAATAAAGCAGCGGCGAAAGCTGAGTATGATGGAAGCACGAAAGAAGTCGCAGGATGCAGTCCCTCTCTGAAGACGAGCAAAGAGAGATTTTGCGGGTGGCGCGGGAATCTCTGGTAGAAGCTGTAACTCACGGCCGCCTGATGCAGCCATTTCCTCAAGATGGAATATTTCATCGACGTGCGGGTGTGTTCGTGACGCTGCACAAGAAGGGGAAACTGCGAGGGTGCATCGGCGTAATACAACCGCGCGAGGGACTGGGTGAAAGCGTAGTGCGCGCAGCGCTAGGAGCTGCCCTGGAAGATCCGCGATTCGGCAAAATGACGCCGGAGGAGCTAGAGGAGGTTCAGATTGAGGTTTCGCTTTTGGCGGAACTGGAGCGGACCGTACCGGAAGCGATTAAGGTCGGGCGAGACGGTCTGTTGATCGAAAATGGGTTGCAACGAGGGCTTTTGTTGCCACAGGTGGCTGTGGAACACTGTTTGACTCGAGAGCAATTTCTGGATGAAACCTGTCGTAAGGCAGGGCTTCAACGCGGTGCTTGGAAGGATTCCGCTGCGAAAATTTATCGATTCAGCTGCGAAATAATATCAGAGAAATACCAAGAAAAAAGCCCGCGAATCAGACTGGGTTCGCGGGCCGAGTAAGCTCTATTGAGAGAGGGTTATTCGATCTCGACGTAATCTCCGGCGAACATTTCGATGCGGCTGTAGGTGACGAAGATTGTGGCCGCATTACGACTGACGTTAATCACGATGCCTTCACCGAGAACTTCGCGTGGGAGGTCGTTCCATTGATAACGGACCGGCGTGGCGCCAAAGCCGTACAATCTGTCCTGATAGTTATCCAAATATGCCGCGGTTTCCGCGTGTGAGCCCTGGTAGCGGAAGATTCGGAGATAGTTGCCAACGGAAACGCCTTGATTGGTGCCAAGGTTGACGTAAACCAAGGAGTTCTTGCCATACTCCTGTGAAAAGTCTTGCCCTGCGACGAGCATTCCAACCGATTTGCCGCTTACAGGAGCGAAGTGTTCGAACTTGGAAGCGTCTTTGTAAGGAGGAGAAGGGCGGTCCTGAAATGGGCGAATGATATCGCCGCGTTGCATGTAGTTGCAAGAGAAGCTGACTTCCGCAGTGGAAACATTTGGGTGAACTTCGGTGACGCGGAGCTGGCCTTTGTCGCGGTAGATCGTACCCATGGCTTTAAGCAGCTTATCTTGCCATTTGAACCATTGCACTTCGACGAAATCGGTCTCAGCGCGGCTAACGGTATAGCGATCGCCGACGTGAACACCCTGGTTCGAACCCTTGTTGATATAAACGACGTCACCACGGGCAAAAACGACCTTGGAGTTGGATTCTTCACCGGAGATTAGATACGAGTCATCCGGCATTTTTTCGTCGCTTACGAAACTCGAGCAGTACACCGCGGAGTAGTCAGGGGAGCTGGCTTCAGCAACACGCTGAGTGGACTGGACCGGACCGTTCTGAGCCGAGGCGGCCGAGGCGGCCCACAAAGCTCCAACAAAAAGTGCGCTAGCGAATGCACGCATTGTCAAACTCCTTCGTATCACGCCAAAAAGGGCCGTGCGGGGACTTGCACATCGAAACTAACAAGCGCCTCAGGTGTCGTCAACAAAATGGGGAGGAGGGCTTTACACTTTAGGTAAGGCATGCTACAAGCCGTATTTTCAATGGATTGGGAGGCTTTTTGGAGCAGGGATTGTTTGGGGAAGGGATCAGCCGGCTTTGTGGGGTGGTGGCGGCGACCACGGCGCGCGAAATGAGGGCGTTGGCCGCCCGGGCGCTTAAGCAAACGCCTACGGTAGAGTTGCGGCTGGACTGGCTGAAGAACGACGTAGAACGCCACAAATTGTTGCGTTGGCTCCGGTCCCAGCGTAATCGGAAGGCGCAATTCATCGCCACGTGCCGACGTCGGGTCGGGGGTGGGGAGTTCGCGGGGGACGCTGGTGCGGAGCTTTTCTGGCTGATCAAAGCGCGGGAAGTGGGCTGCCGGTGGTGCGACGTTGAAGTGGAGACGCTGCGCGAACTACCTGGGAAATCGGTGCGCAGCTATTCGGTGCCAGGAAAAGTTCTGCTCTCCTACCATGATTTTCAAAGGATGCCACACCTGCCGAAAAAGCTGAGTTTGCCTTTAGGAGCAGGAGTGGACGGAATAAAGATAGCGGGGATGGCGCGAACCATTGGAGATAGCGTACGTCTGCTGCGGGTACTTCGAAAATCGCGCCAAGTAGTCGCCGTACCTATGGGCGAAGTGGGATTGCCGGCACGTATATTGGCATTGCGGGAAGGAAGTGCGCTGGCCTACGCCCCGGTGGCGGCGGCAACGGCGCCCGGCCAGGTGAATCTGGGGGAGATGAAACAGCTTTACCGTGCCCACAGAGTGACGGCGAAGACCCGCGTGTTTGCGGTGATTGGAGCTCCGATCGGACATTCGTTGTCACCGTTGTTACACAACACAGGCTATGTGGCGGCCGGGAAGGACGCCGTGTTTCTTCCCTTTCTGGCGGAGAAGTTGCACGATTTTTTGAATAACGCGGAGGAATTCGGTGTGGAGGGGTTCAGCGTCACGTTGCCTCATAAGAGAGCGATCTTCCGGTACCTCGACGATTGCGAGGATTTGGCGGAAGAGATTGGAGCGGTGAACACCGTCACGGTGCGCAAGAACGGCTCGCTGTATGGAAGCAATACAGATTATCTGGGTGTTCTGAGGGCACTGGAGAAGAAAATTCGGTTGCGTGGAAGCCGTGTGGTGATTCTTGGTGCGGGAGGTTCCGCTCGAGCGGCGGCGTTTGCCGTAGCGAAGAGCGGCGGCGAAGTGCTGGTCTGTGCGAGAAGAAGTGGCGAGGCGAAGAAGCTGGCAAGAGCAGTTCACGGCGGAGTGTTAGCGTTGAGCGCGTTGAGCGAGACGAAGGTGGATGCACTGGTCAACGCAACTCCTGTTGGCATGCACCCGCATTCTGAGGTTTCGCCGCTGCGAAATTCCGAGTTAAACTGTTCGCTGGTCATGGACCTAATCTACAGACCGATGCAGACGAAACTGTTGAGAATGGCCGCAGCGCGCGGAATGGCGACGGTGTCGGGAGTGGAAATGTTTGTGGCCCAAGGTGTAGCGCAATGGGAACTGTGGATGCGGCAGCGCGCTCCTGAAGCGGCGATGAAGCAGGCAATTCTGCGCGCGCTGCGAGCCGAAGAAACACTGCGCTGGTGACCTTCCATCAGAGCAAGCCGAATTGAATTCCTTCCTAAGTAACTTAGAATTTCAATTTGAGGGTATGGGCGCACTTTGATGATTCAGCCTACGTTTAAAGAGTTTCAGCGTCTCGCCAAGCACGGCAACCTGATCCCGGTGTACGACGTGTTTTCCGCGGATCTGCTGACGCCGGTCAGTGCGTATCTGCGGATTGCGCAAGGTGCGCGGTATTCCTTTCTGCTGGAAAGCGTAGAAGGCGGGGAGAAGATTGCGCGCTATACATTTGCGGGAGCGCATCCAGAAGAAGTGTTTCGGTACGTGAATGGGGCGTGCGTTCTCGAGACGCGGGATCGCATGATTTGGGAAGAACGCGACCCAATTTCGTTCTTGCGAGAACGGACTGCGCGGTTCAGGCCGGTGCGTCTTCCGGGATTACCTCCACTGGTGGCCGGAGCCATCGGTTACTTCAGCTACGACATGGTGCGGCTGATTGAGAGGTTGCCAAAGCGTTTGCGGGACGACATCGGGCTGTACGACGCGATGTTGATGTTTTATCAGGGATTGATTGCATTCGACCACGTGCAGCACCGCTTGTGGATTGTGCGCAACGTGTACACAGAGGGGCCGAAGAGCCTGCGAGCGAAGTACAGCGAAGCGGTAAAGGCCATCCGTCGCACCCGGCAATTGTTGGAGGAGCCGGTACCGGCGGAAAAGGCGGAAAAGGCGGAAAAGAAGAGCAGCGGAAAGCCTCGACCCTTGAAGGTAAGTTCGAATTTCAAGCGCAGCGCGTATCTGGATGTTGTGCGGCAAGCGAAGAAATATATTCGCGCAGGCGATATTTTTCAGGTGGTGCTAAGCCAAAGATTTTCCGCGAAGACAAAAGCCGCGCCGTTTGATATCTACCGCGAGCTGCGTGCGCTAAATCCGTCCCCGTACTTGTTCTACCTCCAATTGAATGATGTTCACGTAGTGGGGAGTTCTCCGGAAATGCTGGTGAAAGTGCAAGGGCGCGACGTTTTTTACCGGCCGATTGCTGGGACCCGCTGGCGGGGCAAGGACGAAGCGGAGGATCAGCGACTGGAAAAAGAGATGCTGGCCAGCGAGAAAGAGCGCGCGGAACACATCATGCTAGTGGATCTGGGGCGGAACGATTTGGGACGGGTATGCGAATATGGAAGCGTCAAGCCGGAGAAGTTGCTGACGGTAGAACGGTATTCGCATGTAATGCATTTGGTATCAAGTCTGCGGGGACGATTGCGCGAGGATGTCGATTGCTTTGATGCGCTGATGGCGTGCTTCCCAGCAGGGACGGTATCTGGCGCGCCGAAAGTGCGTGCGATGGAAATCATTGAAGAATTCGAGAAGACGCGGCGCGGAATTTATGCCGGCGGAATTTTGTATCTGGATTTCGCGGGAAATCTGGATTCGTGCATCGCGCTGCGGACGATGGTAATCAAGAATGGAGTGGCGCACGTGCAGGCGGGCGGCGGGATAGTTGCCGATTCAACGCCCGAAGGCGAGTACAGCGAGTCGGTCAATAAATCGAAAGCGCTGTTGCGAGCGCTGGAATCGGCGCACAGCGCTACGGCAAAGAGAGCGAAGAAGAAATCTTGATACTGCTGCTGGACAACTACGATTCGTTTACCTATAACCTGGCGCAATATCTGGGCGAATTGGGTTGCACGGTGGAAGTGCACCGGAATGACAAGATTTCTGTGGAGCATATCGCGCAACGAAAGCCGGAGCGCATCGTGATTTCGCCGGGACCTTGCACCCCGCAAGAGGCTGGCGTTTCCGTGGAATTAGTGCAGAAATTGGCAGGGAGAATACCGATATTGGGAGTGTGCCTGGGACACCAGGCAATTGGCGCGGCGTTCGGTGGAAATATCGTGAGAGCGCCGAAACTATTCCACGGGAAGACCAGCCAGATAGAGCACGACGGGAAGGGAATCTTTCAAGATTTGCCTAATCCGTTCGTGGCCACCCGCTATCACTCCTTGATTGTGGAACGGAAGTCGTTGCCAAAAGAACTCCTCGTTACCGCCGAAACCGACGACGGAATTATTATGGGCGTGCGACACCGTCACTACCCGCTAGAAGGCGTGCAATTCCATCCAGAGTCAGTGCTAACGGAAAGTGGCAAGCAGTTGCTGCAGAATTTCCTCGCCTTGTAGTCTTCCTTAGTTAATATAGTATTGGACGAATACTATAACAACGTGTAGTATAAGGTATAGTAATATATCCACTCATTGTTTAGACGGGCGCTCCCCTGCCTTTGTTTGGAGGCACTTCATGCGCTCGCTAGGCAAATCTTCAGTCATTCTTCTAAACCTCACAATTCTGATTTGGATGGTGCCTGCCATGGCGAATGCGAATAGTCCTATCGCAATTCTCACATTAGCGTTTGACGCACACTTGGATAAGGCCTCCGCGTTTGCAGGTCTGTCGGTATACGAAGACGATCAGCTTTGGACGGAGCATCAGGGAC
>DASXBH010000240.1:0-5123 GCA_036491775.1 Candidatus Acidiferrum sp. | reverse complement strand
CCTATGGTCGCAAGCTTCAAAAAATCTCGGCGTGAAGAATCCAAAAGATCCTCCTGCAGTCAGACGGCTTGTCTTGCGCGGTGGTTACTTATTATTCCTTCCTGCGAATTCTGTCAAGTCGAAGCGCAGGCCCCCGGGCAGGGGCGAAACTCTGAAGTTCACCCACCAAAATGAGATGCCCTGGCAATGCGAAGGTTGCTAAAAATTTAGATCAAGTTAATGCACTTGGCGTGCTTGGTGAGTTCGTCACGAAAATTTGGGTGGGCGATGCTGATCAGCGCCAGCGCCCGCTCCCTGGTCGATTTGCCCCGCAGGTTTACCATCCCCTGTTCCGTCACGATGTGTTCTACGTCCATGCGGGTGTCGGTGGCCATTTGCACTCGGGGCACGACGCAGGAAATGGTCCCGCCCTTTGCCGCCGATTTCAGCCCAATGAAGGATTTGCCGCCTTTGGAAAGGGAAGCGCCCTTCACGAAGTCGAATTGTCCCCCGGATCCGCTGTACTGGTGCCCGTTGATGAATTCGGCGTTGACCTGCCCATACAGGTCGACCTCGATGGCCGTATTCACGCTCATCAGGTTATCGTGTTGCGCGATGACCCGGATGTCGTTCACATACGCGGAGGAATAGCTTTCCATCGACGGATTGTCGTTGATGAAAGCGCACATCTCCGCGTCGCCCAGCGCAAACGTAAACACGTGCTTGCGCGGGTGCAGAGTCTTCTTCCGGCCATTGGCCACCCCGCTTCTTACCAGGTCCGCGAAGGCGTGGCTGAACAACTCCGAATGGATGCCCATATCGTTGCGCTCTGCCAGGTGAAGCGCGACCGCGTTGGGTAGATTCCCAATTCCCAGCTGCAACGTGGCCCCGTCTGGAATTTGTTCGGCGATGAGTTTGCCGATTTTCATCGCTTCTTCGTCGGGCGGGTGATAAGGCACTTCGGGCAGCGGCAGATGGTTCTCCACCACTGCTTGTACTTCGGCAATGTGCACTAAAGAGTCTCCAAATACCCGTGGCATGTTCCGGTTCACTTCCACAATCGCGCGATCGCAATTGCGAATGACCGTCGACGCGTAATCATTATTCGTGCCCAGGCTAAAGTGTCCGGAAGCGTCCATGGGCGACACCGTAACCACAAAGGTGTTCACGCGCATATGTTCCGTGAGTGCTCGTGGAATCTGCGAGAAGTTACACGGCACGTAACTCAAATATTTTCGTCCTGCCGCCAGGCCCTGCTGAATCACTTTGCGGTCTGGATCACCCAGGAAAAAACAGCGCGCATCCATGGCGCACAAATGCTCCAGTTGAATCAACGTCTCCGCGCTGTACTTCATCGAATGTTGGTAATAAAGGTTCAGGTCCTTCAACCCGCCGGTCTGTACGCGGTTAGCCACGGCACGCGCCAATCCCGATGGCATGCCCATGCCCAAGGCCAAACACAGAATGCTCCCATTCGCGATGCCGGCCACGGCTCTTTCCGGTGTCGTAAGTTTCGTCGCGTATTGTTCTTGTGGCGTTTGGTGACCCATGGAGCCCCCTAGTTACTTGTGCAGATGCGTGAATCTTTGCCTCAGGGGAGCGAGACCTGCAGCATCTTAGGTTCCCTTAGGCCTCAATCTGTTAGCAAGGTCATCCGACACAGACTCCAGCACCGATTGAACACACCCCCACGCGTAACGTTCGCCGCACACCTTGCGCAATTTCCCGCCGCTTATCGCCTTATCTGCCCAACAATAGATTAGATAAAGGTCGTAGCAGCGTCGCACGGCGAGCAATCCCTGCGTTTGCCGTCGCACTGCATTTCTATTTCTCACACGCAAGGGTTAACTGTCTTCGCGCCACATGGAAGCTGCGGAAAATTTCGCTGCCACTCCCGCCAGTTTTGGCGTGCACTCGCGCCAAGCACTGCGCCTGTGCTTTGCTCTGTTCGCTGGAATCGTGCTGCTCTCCCTGGCTGCTTCACTGCTTTTCGCCAAAGGATACTGGCTCGCAACGTTCGCCGACCTGCTCCAAGTGGTTATAGTAAGCGCCGCGGCCGTAATCGCATTGCAAAACTGTAGACGCAGCCAATCCTATGCTCGCGGACTCTGGTTTGCCATCTTAGCGGGTTCCAGCATGTGGGTCGGGAGCTTGCTGCTGTGGGCGGTCTACGAGATCGTGTTGCAACGCCCCGTTCCGGAAATTCCGTTCTCCGACATGCTGCTATTCGTCAAGCTTGTACCCTTCACTGCCGCTGTCGCGTTGCAGCCAAAGAAACGCCAGGACGCACGCTTTCGCGCCTTCGGAACTCTCGATGTCACCATCTTGATGCTGTTCTCGCTGTATCTCTACGCCTATTTCGTTTACGCCTATCATCTGCTTCCGGATGGACGTGATCTCTACAATTTCCAATTCAATATTGCCGATGCCGTTGGTCACCAGATCTTTATCTTGGCCGCCGCCTTTGCGTTGTTCCGGGCGCGCGGTTCGTGGCGCTATCTTTTCTGGGCCTACTTCTTAGCGGCCGCGTTTTACACGGTGGGCTCCGACCTTTGCAACGTGGCCATCGACCTCAATCGTTACTACAGCGGGAGTCTATATGATGTGCCTTTGTCTGCCTCTTCCGCGGCGTTGCTCTGCGTTGCCGTTTTGGGCCGAGCCATCATTCAGGACCAGGAACCTGTCCCTGCCTCCGATCCTGCGCCAGAGTCCGAAGTTGTTCCCGAGAAAAAAGATGTTTTCCTGTCGTCACATTCGGCCATGCTGGTCACGCTGTGTATCCCGGTTTTTGGGCTTTGGCTTTTATCGGGGAATCCAGGCGCATCGCAGCTCTTCACTTTTCGATTGGAAATTACATTTCTCACGATTTTCCTGCTGTTGTTGCTTCTTTCGATTAAAGAAGATCTACTGACCACCAGCTTGGTGATTTCCCTTAAACGCCTTTCCGGCACCTACTCCAGCATCGACCGGCTAAAAAATCATCTGATCCAGAGTGGAAAACTCGCTTCGTTGGGGGAGTTAGTGGCGCACGTCGCCAATCAGATTAAATCCGCAATGACCCGCATTCTCGAGTTGTCCGCGTGCATTGTTGCTCATCCCTCGCCCGAGCCACGCATTCATGCCATGGCCGGAAAAATCACCCAATACGCGCGACGAACCGATTCCCTCGTGGATAATATGTTGCGGTTCGCCCAGGAAACTCCGCTGCAACTCACTTCCGTGGAAATCAAGCCATTGCTGGAAAGTGCCCTGCAATTGAGCCGCATCGGTTCGCTGCCAAACTTGCAAGTCACCCTCTCACAAGAGCGCGTCTGCCCCAACGTTCGCGGCGATTCCAGTCAACTTTTGCATGTCTTTTTGCAGTTGATTGCCAATGCCGCCGACGCTTTGGAACAAGTTGAAAAAGGCGAGTTCCGTATTTCCATTCACGCGGTCGGCAGCCAGCTTCACATTCAGTTTGCGGATTCCGGTCCCGGCTTACAGCATCCCGAGCGCGTTTTCGAACCGTTTTACACTACCAAGCCGGTAGGCAAGGGGACTGGCCTGGGCTTGAGCACTTGTTACGGGATTCTCCAGCAGCATCAAGGCGAAATTCTTTGCCGCAATCGTTCGGAGGGAGGCGCGCTTTTCACGGTAATCCTGCCAGCGGTCATTTCCCCCGAAGCCGCCCCGAACGATTTTTCCTCCGCCGTTGTAGAAGGCGCGCGATGAGTGCCAATCCCCGTCATCGATTTTTTCTGTTTCTGGGCGGAGTAGTTTTACTTCTGCACCTGGTCCTTGCCGCCACGCTTAAATCTTCATTCGCCCTGACCATCTTCGGCGACTCGCTCTCCTGTTTCTTTTTGATTCTCGCCATCCTTGGCTTCCTGGAAAATACCCGCCAAGGCTCCGGCATTTTGCCGCTGTTCTGGAAGTTGATGACTACCGGCCTGTTCTTGCTGTTTCTGTCGGAATCCTATTGGCTCTATTACGATTCCCTTCGCCGTTTTTCTTCTCCCAGCCCAGTGCCCGGAGACTCTCTGTTCCTGCTCGGGCATATCTTCTTTCTTTTCGCGTTGGCGCTTAGGCCGCAATCCGCCGCCGCAGGCCGCAACCTTCATTTACGTTGGCTCGATTTTGCGCTGCTTACTTGCTGGTGGTTTACGCTTTACGGATATTTCTGTTACCCGTGGCAAAGCATTACTCAGGACTTCCATAAATATAATCCTGGCTACTATCTTCTGGCGCTTATTTTGCACTTGGTGATCGTCGCCTCCCTGGCCATTTTGCGGCATCGAAACGCCGGCCCTTGGCGCGCTTTTTATACCCACATGCTTATCGCGTTTGCCCTGATTGGCAGTGGCAATTTCCTGCTCAGCGTGGCGATCGATCGCGGCTACTACCACGCAGCAAGTTTCTTTGACACCCCGTTTTTCCTCGCTCTTTACTGGTTGTCCTACATCGCCTCGCTCGGCTCCACTCTGGAAGTTCGCGAAGACATGCGGCCCAATCGCGAAGTGAATCAGGGCATCTGGACGGCTCGCGTCGCCATGTTTGCCATTCTTTCCTTGCCGGTGCTGGCGCTCATCGGTTATTCCAAACAGCATGTTATGCCGGCGATCAGCATCTTTCGTCTGCGCTTGATCTTTGGCGCCATGTTTTGCCTGGCCGCTCTCCTGTTTTGGAAGCTGCATCTGCTTTCCCGGCAACTCATCGAACTGGTGCAGCTGACCCGCGCCTCGATCGAAAATCTGAAGTCGGTCCAGGATCGAGTAGCTCATTCGCAAAAGCTTTCGGCGCTAGGACGCTTGGCGGCGGGGGCCACGCACGAGATCAGCAATCCATTAACCGCCATACTTGGCTATTCCGAGTTACTGGTCGACATCCCTTCGCTATCGCCGGAGGATCGCGAGTGTGCCCAGGGCATTCAGAAGCAAGTCCATTTTGCGCAGGGAGCGGTCAACAGCCTTCGCAACACACTGCGAAGCAGCCCCTCACCGCACATTAACCTTGGCGAAAAGCCAGCCGAAGACATCTCGTAAGCTCCATCGTCGACTCGCGCTGCATCCTGCTTATTTTCTGGTCCTTAACCGAAGTTTCTTCTGGCCCTCCGGTACTCGTCGGCACTCACCGATTACTTCCCCTAAATCCCTTCTTCCCGCTAA
>DASXBH010000239.1:0-13119 GCA_036491775.1 Candidatus Acidiferrum sp. | reverse complement strand
AACAAGCGGCCGAGCATTTGCGATCAATTGACCCGAATACATGAACAAGCTGTCGCAGCGCAACAGAGAACAGGGCGGAGTCATTGGAAGTTTAGTCTCCCTGATTTTCCTGTTGGCATTGTGTGCGGTGATTTACCTGGCCCGCTATCCCCTGATGCGATTTGCCGGAGAATTCTGGGTCATAGATCAGCCTGCGGCCCATGCCGATGCCATCGTGGTTCTAAGTGGAGACAATTTCTACGCCGATCGTTCCACGCATGCAGCTAAATTATTCCGGCAAGGAATTGCCAACGAAGTTGTGGCCAGCGGTAAGCGTCTGCGGCCCAACGCCGGCGAATCGGAATTAATGGAGCACGACCTGATCGAGCGAGGCGTCCCCAAAGAAAAAATCCTGCGCCTGCCACAAGATGCTGCCAGCACCATGGAAGAAGCTGTGGTGCTCCGCGGAGTCGCCCAGCAACATGGCTGGAAGAGTATCGTGGTGGTCACCTCGAACTACCACACCCGCCGTTCCCGCTATATTTTTCAAAAGGAGTTTCCTCCCACAATTACTGTATCTGTGGCCAGTGCGCCGGATGGCGATTTCGACCCCGACCACTGGTGGGAACGGCGCATCTCCAAAAAGATGTTCTTTCACGAGCTCACCGGGATGATGGACGCCATGTGGGAACTCCGGGGCTCTAGTCCCACTCCGGCCTCGACTCCCGCTAAGTGACTGAGTCAATAGGACCCTATGAACCATCAGGGCACATCCTCCGTGGAAAAAAGTTGCCTTGCCCTTTACACCCAATAAGTGCTGTAATATCTTCAACTTTCTCAGTCGCACGCTTCCCAGCCTCCGATAAGCGACTTTGAAAATCAAAAGAACAGTAGAGGTGTTTCCATGTGGCGTAAAGAGGATGAAAAGCCGCAGGGATCTGCGGGCGTTTCTGCGGCTCCTGCACATTCAGCAAATCCGGTAAGCGCTGGCTCTATCGGGGGCAACACCAGCTCCGGCAAAAACCCGGCAGCGTGCGTTAGCCAAGGCATTAAGATCAAGGGCGAGATTACCGGCAGCGAAGATTTGTTCATTGACGGCACCGTTGATGGAAAAGTCACGGTATCCAATGCAGTTGTTACCGTTGGACCGAACGCGACCGTGAAAGCCGAAATACTGGGTCGCGAGCTGATTGTCCGCGGGCGCGTGGAAGGGAAGTTGACTGCATCGGAACGCATCCAGATCTGGAGCACCGCGCGCGTCAATGGCGACGTGAAGGCCGAGAAGATAGCTATTGAAGAAGGCGCCGAGTTGCACGGTAAAATGGAAGCAGGCAAATTGCCCAGCCATTTGACCGACGGTGTTGGTTTCACGAAAACGGAAGCCAGCCGCGCGAAAAATCCCAGCATCGGTGGAGAGAAAGCAGCATCGGGGGCGGCGGTCGCTGGCGCTGATTAACAATGGGTATTCTGAATAAACTCGGGATTGGAGTCGGCACGAGTCCGGCGCGCGAACCAGGCACGCCGCTCGCTGCCGAGCGGAAGCCGGCGAAGACCAACGGTAGTGGGATTCCCGCGGTGGGCGCGAGCCGCACGCCGCAACTGCCAGAAGTCAGCCGGGTTTCGAATGGGCTGAAGGAATTCTTGTGGAGTCTCGATGGCTTGGGACGCGGCACGTTGTTGGATTTGGGGCCTGCCTGGCAGACCACCCTCAACTTTTTTATCGAGCGCGGCTTTCGCGTCACTTCCGACGACATTTTGCGTGGATGGTCAGATTTTCAAGCCGAAGAAACTGAGAAAGAAAAGGGCAAGACGCTCACCGCGGACGACTACGCTTCGCGAACACCGGAAGCGCGCGCCAAGCGTTTTCTCGCCGAAAATTTTCGGTACGGGACTTCTTCGTTCGATGCTTTGCTTTTGTGGGACACCTTGGACTATCTGGAGCCTGCGCTCGCCAAGCAGTTGGTGGCTCACGTGACGGAACTGCTTCGTCCTGGTGCCGCGGTTTTCGCCATGTTTCACAGCAAGAAGCCGGAAGGATTCCAGCGCTATCGCGTTGCGGATACCACCACCTTGCAAGTGCTCTCGGCCAAGCCGATCTTCCCGGCCCAGAAGGTCTACCAGAATCGCGAAATCCAGGAACTTTTTGGCCGCTATCGCAGCGTTAAATCCTTTGTCGGCCGCGACCAGCTTCGCGAGACCTTGTTCATCAAGTAGCTGAGTCGTTCTCTTCACAACTTGAGTGATCTTGCGCTTTAAGGATCTTGCACGCGGATATTTTTTTGTTTCGCGCGTCGTCAAGATTTCGCTTGCACCCCGCATTACGCGGGAGTACAAGCGAGGTGTGAGCTCCCAGAGCTCCGGAGGAAGAATGATTGATCCACCGGGCTTAGAAGCAAACGCAAGCTGAAGCACACCGCTTTTGCGGTGCGAGTCGCGCCCGAACAGCCGGATATTCCAGGCTGCTCGCCAAGCGACGCAGCAAAATTGCAAAAGGCCCCGACGCCAGCCGGGGCCTTTTTGCGTTTCAAATCCAACTCGTTCGTGGAGACGTCGGTTTCACCGTCGACAGCCAAGTCACACACCGATAGTCCCAGCTTTTCCTTATGACTGCGGCTGCGTCGCGTTGTGATCGTGGTGGCCGGAAGTATGTTTCTTGTGACGCTTATGATGATGTTTATGAATCGCGCTGCTGGTGGTGCGAGGCGTTGCTTCAGGCCCGGATGGTTCCTGTGCGACGGCGGGCAAAATAAACGATGCGGCTAGAGTAAGTGCTACAAGAAAGCGCTTCACGTGCAATCTCCCATGTGAATTCCACTGCTAGGAAGATTCAAGCACTTCGTGGCGAGCAAAGTCAGAGAAAATAAATCGAACTGCATGGCAATGTTGCGAAATGTTTACTAGCGGGCGCGAGTGAGGGCAATCACGCAATTCCGTGACGGATCGTGCTCTTCGGTCAGCCGCCGAAGCGCGTCTGCATCATGTGGATGACCGCGTTCTGCTTGGCGATCACCTGTGCTTGCCACACCAGGGCGATAGACATCACGCTCATCGTGAATATGCACAGGGCTAATACCAATCCCGTCTGTGTTTCGCTCGCGGGAACGTGCAGCATGCGTCGCATCCATGTCATGGGTTCAGTCTCCTAAAACTCGGAGTACGAGCTACACGTATACCGAGCGTTCCCTTTCTCGAACAAAGGATGCTGCCTTTGGAGCAATCGCAGTGCCAGGATTTGGCTGGAGTCCTGGTACGTTCATGACTCATTTTTGTTGAGATTTTTGACCGTTTTGGAACAGTGCGTTTTCCTAAAATTTGCTGTGTGAAAACCACAGCACACAATGGTCACTCTGTTTCCCTCTACGAATGCAATTTAGTTTGCACGGCCTCTAGTACTGTCTCCCAGGTATCCGGCGCAAACAGTGGCAGACGCTTCGGTGCCGGGCCCTTTGCACCAACTCCTGGCTGCTCATCGAAGTCTGTTTCGTCGTCTTTGCGATTCGTCAATAAAATACCGCGATCGCAGGTAGCAAATAATTCGATGGCATCTTCGGCCGTGCCAATCGCGATGGTGAATGCGTGGCCGCGCACCGCACGGTCATACAATTTCGAAAGATCGCGAACACAGGTGGCCAGATTCGCTCCACACGCCAGCGCCCACAGCAGACCTTGCGCGTGCAGCGACAAGTTTCTCTTTACAACCTCTGCTCGAAATTTCTCGATGTCCTCGGTTGCGCCTGCGAAGAAAAACACTTCGTCGAAATCGCGCTGCCGCAACAGTTCCGCGTCTCGTTGTGGCAGGCCCACATTCTGCGACAACTCGCGTGGCGACAGCGAACGCAGCGGCACCACTTCCACACCGGTCTCTTCCGCAAGCACGTCGAGCGCCTCGCGGGCCGCAGGCTGCAGCGCAGCCACTGGAATGCACGTAAAACGGCCCAGGCGCGTGGTCTTCGCTGGTCGGAGGTGGAAGTAATCTTCGGGCATGTACACGCCCGAGCCGCTCTCCCCAATGAACGGCGCGCCATGCCCGAATTTGCGCAGTGTTGCGTCCAGATACATGCGGTTGCGCGAGGTTACCCAAACGCACGGAATGCTTGCTTCCGCCAATCCTTCGAGAAATTCTGGGAATCCGGTGAGCGCCTTGCCCGACAACGAAATCAAGCTATCGATGGCGCAATAAACCGCTATGGTCGACGTACGCAAAAATCAGCCCCCGCTGTGAACCTCGATTGTAGCGGAAGCTCACACAATTAGCTCTCGCGTGGCCTGGATGTTCATTTCTCTTCGGCAAAAGGAAGCGGCCCCGAACCTCGCGATTCGGAGCCGCTGCAAAACTTCTGGATGTTCAGGTCTAGAAACTACCTGGGTTAGTCTCGTTCGCGGCAGGAACTGTGATCCCCATCCCGCGAATCATCGCCGCCTTTGCTGTGCGTCGACGTATCTACGAACATCATACCGCCCGGACCCTTCAATCCCGTTACGATCGGTGTTACCACGCCAGTCGTCAGGTCCAGCGTGCCGACGAATGGCCCTCCGTCCGCCGCTGTAAACGCCGTGCCCGGCACGAACGCCTTTTTGCTGAGCTTGTAGACCGTGTTCAATCCTTTATCCGCGAAGAGAATGAATCCTTCCGTCGAGGTCACAAACGCGGTGTCGTCTGTTTCAACGGCCATCGGCCCGCTCGGTGTCATGTAGCTTAGCGGCAAATGCAGCACCCGCTGGCTGGAACTTCCAGGATTGCTCACGAAAATTAGTTCCTGGTCGCCCTGGCTGTCCAGAACGATATTTCCTAGCGGATCCAGAGTCATGGAGTCAGGGTCCTGCAGATTGAGCTGGACCGTTGCATCAGTCGGAATGTCGATCGCGCTGGCATTCCCTTCCAGTACTGGCTCAATTTCTACGGTGCTTCCCGAGAGCCGGATGCTGACAATCGCTGGGCCAGTGTTCGGGTTCTTCGCCGGATTCGACGCACTGACGTAGATCTTGCAGCCACGAAAAACGACGTCGTCATAGCCGCCACCATGCAGCGTCGGGCCAAACGTGTAGAGTTTCGTTTCATGAGTTTCGGTGTTGATGATCACGATGTTGGCGTTGGCGTCTTCATTTTGTATCGCCCACAAAAGATGAGTTGAAGGATCGACCTTCAGCCCATCGTTGTGCCCAGCCACCGTATAGGTGTAAACCGCAGTGCCATCCATCGTGTATTCCACAATTTGGCTGTTCAACCCGTCGGAGCCATCCGGTGCATGTCCGTCGCCATATCCTACGAATACGTGATCGCGCAGCACCGCAACCGAATCGGGTGCGCTCAAACCGGAGGGCGCCTTGGCAAATACCGTCAAGTCATAGGGTGAGACCGCTGTTTGTCCAAACGCGGGCAAAGTAACCGTAGCTGACAGCGCAAGCGCCGCCGTGGTCAGACCGCGTAAAGTCCACTCTCTCATCGATGAAATCCTCCCTTTTGTGTCTGGGCGAGGCCAAAAGAGTAGGTCTTTTTCGTAAGCGGATTTGTGAACGGAAGATGAACATTTGGCGTGTTCGCCAGCAAAGCCTAAAAGGTGGGAAGGGTATCTCCTGCAAGCCCCGCGGCGGCCTTATGCGCCTATTGCTCGCAACGAACTAAAGCGAAAATCTCCGAAATTTATCTGGCAGGCAAAAGAAAAGGGCGGGCAGATGAATCTGCCCGCCCCTGATTATGGTCAGGTGATGAACTTTACTTGCCAGACTTGGCAGCTGCGGCCGCGCTCGGCTGAGCATTGGCCTTCGGTACGCTCAAGTAACCGCTGATGGTGTTCTTGCCAATCTTGTTGATCACGATCTCTTCCGGCATGTGTGTGCCAGACATATAGAAGAAGATCGGCTGATTGACGTTGCGGTTCTTTTCTTCGTAGCGCTTGTCTTCCACCGTGTACACCACGTTCACGCGGCTGCGCTTCTCGTTTACGCCTTTGAGTTCTACGGTTACGTTGCCAACCTTCTGTGGCTGATTCTTGCCGGTCACTGTGAATTCCACGTAATCGCGCTCGCCCATGCGGCGGAGTACGTCGATTTCGTCGTGGTTGCGGGCGATCAGGGTACCCAGTTCGCTGCGCGCCATGCTCAGGTCAGACTGTGTCTTGCCCAGGTCGGTGCTTACTTGCGTAACCTTGGTGTCCACCGTCTTCACGTCATCCGAAGTCGCCTTGGTAGCCAGTTCGGTGTGAACCGAAGTGTCCAGTGCGGTCAGCTTCTGAGTCGTCTCGGTGTTCTGTTCGACGGCTTCCTGACGCGCCTTCTTGAGTTGGCCTTGGGTAATTTTCAGCTTGTCGGTGACTACTTTCAGGTCGCCCCGTAGTTCAGTATTGGCCTTCTCGTCGACTGCAATCTGATCCTTCAGCGATGTAACATCAGACTGCACCGACTGTTGCACGGCCTTAACTTGGTCTGCTACAGCCTTGTTGCTTGCATCCAACTTGGTCGAATTGCTCCAGGCAAACCCGAGGCCAGCCAGCGCCAGCAAACCGAGCACAATGATCGCGGGCAAATGCCAAGACGGGCTACTCTTGGATTCCACAACATTATATTGCTCAGACATAGTGGATATCTTCTCCTCACCCCGTAGGGTCTCTACTCTATCGAACGGCAGCACTGCGGGCCGCCTTAGCCTAAATTCTGGTGGGAAGATGTGCAAGAAAGATGCCGTCGCTCCCCCAAATCCTGTAGGGGGCAAGTCCTTGTCGAAAGGACAGTTACCAGAACTGGTCGAAAAGACAGCTGGTACTAGTTCTAGCAATCTTTACCCGCAGATGAATTTTGCCGATGAATTCCTACTTGGTGACAGAAATTGGTATTTCCACGCCCAGAGCGTTAAGTCCTTGCAGTAGTTGGGTAGGAGATTGGAATTGGATCCCGGCCAGCCCCAATTGCCGGGCCGCGTCCACGTTCGCCGCGATGTCATCAATATACACCGCCTCGCCTGCCTTCACCTTGCAGGCCCGTAGCGCTTCCCGGTAAATCAGGGGATTGGGCTTGCTCACGCCTATCGAGCAGGAGTAAATCCGTCGAGCCGGCGGGAAGTGCCGTACGAAGTCGTAGCTCGCTTCAATGTGCGCCACGTGAATCTTGTCGGTGTTCGAAAGCAGGGCGACACAATACTTCTTGGCCAGCGCTTCGAACAGCTCGCTGCTCAGTATCGGCTCCGGGTCCAGCGTGCTGTTCCACACCGTGGTGAATTGTTCGAAGGTCAGCGGAATACCCAGGCGGTTCGACAGGTTCTGGTGCCAGTCGCGGGCCGACATCCGTCCTTCTTGCCAGTCGTTCCACCGGGGATCTTTCTCCACCGCCGACCAAAGCTCCTCCGGCGAAAGCGGCAGTCCCTTCGAGAGCCCCACCTGCACCCGTCGCAGGTCCAGCTGGATAATGACGCGACCTATGTCGAAAATGATGGCCCGAATCTTCCCCGTGCGGCTCACTTGCCTTCCGCCTCCGAAGCGATCGTTCCGGCCGGCTTTTCCTGGCTGGTGCCCCGCGAACGCAGGATCCCGATGATCGGTGGCAAAATCGACAGCAGGATAATCGTTCCAATAATGTAGTGCAGATATTTGCCGATATTCGGAATCCGGGACCCGGCCAGGTAGCCGCCCAGCAGCATGCTACCAATCCACAACGTGCCGCCAAAAATGTCATAGGTAAGATAAGTCGAGTAGCGCATCTGCGCCGCTCCGGCCACTGGAGGACAAAATGTCCTCACAATTGGCACGAATCGCGCCAAAATCACCGCGCGCCCTCCATACTTCTCGTAAAAATCGTGCGCCCGCTGTAAATGGCTGCGGCGGAAAAAGAAAGAGTCTTCGCGTTTGTAGAGAGCCGGACCAGCCGACCGGCCAATCCAGTAGCCGAGTTGGTCACCAACGATAGCGCACAGGATGCCTGGCAGAAGTAGATACCGCAGCGGAATCACGTTCTGACCCGCAAATATTCCCGCGGTCACCAGCAGCGAGTCGCCCGGTAGAAAGAAGCCGACGAATAGCCCGGTTTCCACGAAGATGATGGTGCAAATGACCAAACAAATGCGAATGGGGCCAAACCAGGTGACTAGTTCTCGGAGTCCGTCAGCACTGTACAGCGAGCGGAGAAAATGAAGGATGGATTGCAGCAAGCGGTTTCAGTCCTCGCCGAATTGGGGATCGGGGCCAACCTGAGCGATCGCAACATCGCGAAACTGCCCCAACCAATACGGTAGCAGAAAACCAGCGGATTCTCTGCACACTCATACCACAACACGATTGCCGCACTGACTGCCGGGAGCCACCAGCCCACCGGGATCATCGCAGCGCCTCCGCGATCAGGATCTCGCCCTGGCCGCCAAACTCGCGGCTCGGAGCGTCTTGCAGCATCAGAAGTTTGCGAATTTGCGGCAAGGCATTGCGCGCGGCCGCCGCTCCCGCTTCCATGGCCTCATCGATGCGATCAAAATCGTCCCATTTCAACGATTGGACATCAGGACGCAGCACCAGATTTGCGTGCCGCTCCCAGGCTTCCAGTTGATTCTTCTGTGCCGCGCTTACTGCCCGGCTTACCACCTGGAATATGTTGGTTGGCGCGCCCCGGTCCCCGTCATGAAGACCTACCGAAACGCCCACCACCAGTGCCGCACCCAATTCGCGAGCCGCGCGCGTGGGTACCGGAGCCACCAATGCACCGTCGGCCAGATATCGTGTGCCGAGTTGTACCGGTTCGAACAACCCCGGGAAGGCGCAGCTCGCACGAATCGCGTCGGTCAGGCTTCCTTCCCGGAAGATGACCGGGTCGCCGCTGCTCAGATCCGTGGCCACAATCGCCGTCGGCACCAGCAAATTCTCAAACTGTTTTGAGTCGAATACGCCTTGCACCAGCGCGCCCAGCCGGTCATTACTTGCCAGCCCGAAACGCGACACTCGCCAGCGCGCAAAATCTCGAAACCGGACTTCCCGGCACTTTGCAATAATCCGCGGAAGCGCTGCGCCGCTCGCATACGCCGCTCCAATGATGCTTCCAATGCTGCTACCCGCGATGCACGAAATCGGGATGGATTCTTCTTCGAAGACACGCAGCACACCGAGATGCGCGTAGCCGCGCGCGAAGCCACCGCCCAACGCCAGACCTATTCCTTGATGCAGGCGTTCGCGGTCGAACGAGTCGATCGGTATGCGGTGCAGTGCCACGAGGAAGAGGATCGCAATTCGCCGCGCAACAGCGCGATGGGTCAGGCGTTCCGCTTTGTCAGTACGAAAGTACCCGCTGCTAAATAGAGCCAAATAGACGCTTCCGCGCCCCAGCAGTACGGAAAGGCTATTCTAGTACCCTCGCCGTACCATTGTCCGCTGCACCCCTAAACGCGATTCTACTTGGCGAGACGAAGTGGTCAGGACGACCAAGGCTGAGGGGGCTCGATGGAACCCGGATTCAACGCGTGGTTAGGACATGCGGTGGTTCTGCAGGTGGCGCTGGGCGACATTAAAGTGCCTTTGCGCGGCAAGCTTTTGAAAGAGAGTGGCGACACGGTTCGTATGCGGATTGGGGAAGGCTGGGACGTTGATATCTATAAAACGATGATTTTGGGCGTGGAAGAAGACGGCATGGCATTGATGCCAGCGTGAGGGAGAACACCATGAACAATAATCAGAAAGTTCCTAAATACGTTACGCAAGCCCGGGCCGCTTTTCTTCTGGGTATTCCCGTCGACGAAATTGGCCGCATCTCTCATGAAACTGGAATTGGCCACGTCGAAAAAGCGGGCACTGAAGTCGACATCTATTTCACCTACGAAGAGCTGCAAAAAATCTGTGTGCATGCGACCAGCGTCCCCGCGCATGCCTGAACAAGTTTGATTTCCTACGGCCCCCCTCCGTAGTTCCCCCGCCCCGGCTCGGACACCCCCAACGAGCCGGGGTTTTTCTTTGCCCGCGTCTCGCAAAACCAGCGTACCTTCGTCACATCATTGCCGGTCTTTGCTGTTAACGCTAAAACTCAACTCCTCGCTACGGCTCCGTTCGGCGACCCGTCATTTCGCACGAAGTCCGCGGAGTGAGAAATCCTTCTTCGATTTATCCTGTCCTAAATCTCGCCCAAGTCCCGATTTACCCTATTGAATCGGTTTACAAAACCTTGACTTCCCACCCGAACGCAGTAAAACTGAGCGGCGAATCCACGGGGCATGCCCATTCATCTGACAAAAGAAAAATTCAGTCTGTGCGCGTGCGTCCTGCTCGCAGCCGCAGTTCTCCTCTGGTTCTCCTCCTCACCTGCAGCCGGCGATGAAAAGCCTTTCGACCTGGTCATCCTCAACGGCCGCGTCATGGACCCCGAATCCGGTCTCGACGCGGTGCGCAACGTCGCCATCCGCAACGGCAAAATTGCCGAAATTTCCCAAAAGTCCTTGCACGGCACCGAAACCGTCGACGCTAAAGGCCTGGTCGTCGCTCCCGGCTTTATCGATCTCCACCAGCATGGCCAGGACACCGAAAACTACGACGTGAAAGCCGCAGACGGCGTCACCACCGCCCTCGAAATGGAAGTTGGCACCGCCGATGTGGACGCCTGGTACGCCGCCCGCGAAGGCAAATCGCGCATCAACTTCGGCGCCAGCGTGGGACACATTCCTGTGCGCATGGCTGTCATGCACGACCCCCCCACCTTTTTGCCCAGTGGAGACGCCGCCCATCGCGTCGCCACGTCCGCCGAAATTGAAGAGATGAAACAGAAGCTCGACCTTGGCCTCAAGCGCGGCGCGTTAGGAGTTGGCGTTGGTCCCGCCTACACCTTCGCTGCCACAAATTGGGAAATTGTCGAAGTCTTCCGCGTCGCCGCACGCCATCACGCTTCCTGTCATGTGCACATCCGCGCGCTGCCTTCCGACAAAGAGGGCGAGATCAGCGGTTTCGAAGAGGTGATGGCTGCCGCTGCCGTCACCGGCGCTCCGCTGCACGTTGTCCATATTCAAAGCACCAGCGGTCCCAACGTGGCTCACGAACTTCAGATGATCGAAGAAGCGCAGCATCGCGGCATGGACGTCACCACCGAGTGCTACCCCTACTCGCGCGGCATGACCGATATCAGCAGCGCCATTTTCGACCACAAGGAAAACGAGCCAGACTCTTACTACGCGTCGCTGCTCTGGCCCGCCACCGGCGAATACCTCACCAAAACCACATTCCTCGAGCATCGCAAAACCGGCGGCATGGTCATCCTTCCTTCCAACACGGAAGAAAATGTACGCATAGCGGTCGTAAGCCCGCTCACCATGATTGCCAGTGATGGCCGCCTGGAAAATGGCAAAGGTCACCCGCGCACTTCCGGCACCTACGCAAAAGTTTTGGGCGACTATGTTCGCGAGCAGCACGCCATCGACCTGATGACCGCTCTGCGCAAGATGACCATCATGCCGGCGCAGCGCCTCGAAGTCCGCGCTCCGATGTTTCGCAACAAAGGCCGCATTCGCGTAGGAGCCGACGCCGACATTACCATCTTCGATCCGGCCACGGTTCGCGATCGCTCCACCTATCAGAAGCCCACGGAACTCAGCACCGGCTTTGCGTTCGTTTTTGTAAACGGTGTAGCCGCTGTGCGCGACGGAAAATTAGTACCCAACATTTTTCCCGGTCGCGCCGCTCGCGCACCCATCGAGCCATGATTTTGTTGAAAGGGAATTGAGGCCACACTCATGACACCTGCCACCACAGGCGCAGGCTCTGCAATCGCCACCGACAGTAAAGCCGGCTACAACCGGTTTCTCCTGCTCGTCGCCGGCCTCGGCGGCCTGCTCTATGGCGTCGACGTCGGTATCATCGCCAGCGCTCTTCCCTACCTCGAAGCCACTTCTCGCCTCACCGCGGGACAACTCTCCATCGTCGTTGCCGCCGTCCTTCTCGGCAGTGTCATTTCCACTCTCTTCGCCGGACTCCTCGCCGATTGGATGGGCCGCAAACCGCTCATGATTCTCAGCGGTATCTTGTTTGTCGTCAGCATCCCCCTCATCGCCGCATCGCAAGGCTACGGTTCTCTAGTCTTCGGCCGCTTGTTGCAAGGTGTCAGCGGGGGACTGATCGGTGTAGTTGTTCCTCTCTATCTCGCGGAATGCCTCTCCGCCAGCACCCGCGGGAAAGGCACTGGTGTCTTTCAGTGGCTACTGACACTTGGCATTGTTTGCGCGGCGTTAGTCGGCATCTACTTTAGTCGACGCGTCGACGAGGTTGCCCAGCTCGGCGATCCCGCACGCCTTTTTGCCTTTAAAGACCACGCCTGGCGCGGCATTTTCTGGGTCTCGCTCCCGCCCGGAATTCTCTTCGTGCTTGGAAGTTTTCTGGTCGCTGAGTCTCCGCGCTGGCTTTTCCGCAAAGGCAAAAGAGAGGCGGCCCTCGCTGCGCTACTCCGTTCTCGCTCCAACGATCAAGCCGATTCCGAACTTCGCGAAATGGAAGAGAGTGCCGCCGCCGAAAAAGCCAAATCTTCGTCTGGCACCAACGTCAGGGAGTCCCTGCTTAAACGCAAATACGTCATCCCGTTCCTGCTGGCCTGCGTGATCCTGGCCTGCAATCAGGCCACCGGCATCAATTCCATCATCGGATACAACACCAACATCCTTCTGCAAAGCGGTCTCTCCGACCTCCAGGCTCATTGGGGCTACGTCATTTTCACCTTGGTCAATTTCCTGACCACCATCGGCGCGGTCCTCCTCGTCGATCGCAAGGGCCGCAAATTCCTGCTCTCGCTCGGCAGCGCCGGTATCATTGCCTCGTTGATTTGGACCGGTGTGCTCTTCCGCAAAACCGAAAAATTGCGCGTCGACGCGCGCGACGCGGTTCAGCGAATGGTCGCCGCCGATCAGAAAGTGTCGCTGCTTTACAATCCGTCCACCGCCGATGAACTGCTTGCCGCCGCCGGTGACGGGGGCAAAGCGATTAGCGGCCGGGTCACCTCGCTCAGCGTGATTTATTCTTACGGCGATTTTCGCGCCGCCACCAAAGTCGCTCGCTCCGACGATCCCGCCGCAAAACCCATCGAAATCACCCGCGACAGTTGCGTGCCTGCCAATCGTGTGGTCGCCTTTTTTTCCAATCCCTTCGGAGATCTCGACGCGGCTCGCACCGCTCCCTTGAAAATCGAGAACGCCCTGATCACTCC
>DASXBH010000238.1:0-7747 GCA_036491775.1 Candidatus Acidiferrum sp. | reverse complement strand
CCCTTCGTCGCTGCTTCGGAGATTCCCAGCTTCCGCGCCGTGTCTCGAATCGAAAATTCTTGCAGTTGACGAAACTCGATCGCCGCACGAATGCGTGGGCGCAATTTTCCCAACGCATCTCGCAGGATCTTCGCGCGCTCTCGCTCAGCGAAACTTTCCTCCGGATTCAAAGAACGGTCCGTCAGCTGAACGCATTCCCGCTCTTCGCCAAATTCATCCGCAATCAGCAGTGGGGTTTCGCGCGATGTACGAACTCTCCGGATTTTCATCAGCGCCGCATTGATGGCAATTCGCGTCAGCCACGTCGAGAACAGCGACCTTTCGTCGAAGTCATTCAAGTGCAGCAGCGCGTTCAAAAAGGACTCCTGCACCGCATCCTCGGCGTCTTCGCGGTTTCGGGTGATGCGAAGTGTCACGTGGAAGATTTTCTCCGCATGCCGTTTGCAGAGTTCTCCGAAAGCTTCTTTGTTCCCTTTCTTCGCGCGGGCCAGAAGCTGCGTCTCGAGTGTGAGGTGAGCGTTACGTCCTGCGTGGTCGGCACCGTTTGGTGAATTACGTAGACTGCTGATCAAAAGCCTACCCTCCTTAATCGTTTGGCTGGAGTCACTGCTGAGGCTCTGCGGATTGCCTCGACCCGGCCCACTCTGGCAGACCCTTAATAAGGAGGCATCACGGGATGGGATGAATTTTAGCTACGCCACAAGGGGTGGCTGCAGATACCACGATTGGAGGATGCATTAGTTCTAGTCCCTGTAGGGAATGTTTAGGAAGGTGCGTGCCGATAGCTCAAGTAACTATTCCGGCTTATGCGGGGGAGCCGGGATCACGATTTCTTTCCACCCAAAAAGACGCGCGTCCAGCGAGTAAGCGCCGGGACCAAGGAGTGCCACCGCCGCAAACATTGCTATCACCTGGGTCGCTACCAGTTTGGAGTCAAACAAGCCCAGCACCGGCACCGGTAACCATGAAAACGCGATGCTCAGACATTCCAACCCGGCTAACGGCGCAAGCACGGGGGTCAGGAAACCGATCAGAATGGACGCCCCCGTCGCCAGTAACAGCACGGCAGCGAAAAACTGAATCCCATTAGCATGCCCACGCAAAAAGAGACAGAAAGTCCCCTCCACTACCAATGTGGCGCCAGCCACGATTCGCAAAACCAACAACCCAATTCCAGGAGGGCCGCCTGGAAATGCAGAGAATAGCCTTTGCAGAGTACTTCTCCTGTACCGTCGCTAAACTGCCTTGTGGATCACGCTATAAGACGAACGAAGCGAGCGATTCCCGACATTCCGGTATCTTTTCATAACGCTATTGGGGTATTGGGTACGGTCCCGCGTAGGTCTGGTTATAGATGAATAATTCCCCTGCGTATCGCGATGGCCACCGCTTGGGTGCGGTCGCTCGCGCCCAACTTTTCCATGATGTGTTTGATGTGAACTTTCACCGTCTCTTCGGTGATGAATAATTTCTCGCCAATATCGCGATTGCGATTCCCTTCCGCAATCTGACTCAACACTTCTATTTCCCGCGTGGTCAGCGCCTCATCACTCATATGTTCGGCAAGCTGCGCCGCCAGTTGTGGCGGAACTCTTTTCTTCCCGGCATGCACTTGGCGAATCACCTCGAGCAGTTCCTTGGGCGGCATACTCTTCAGCAAGTAGGCGCGCGCCCCAGCCTCCAGCGCCCGTTGAATTTCCACGTCACCCTCAAACGTAGTCAGAATAATGACTCGCGCCTCGGGAAATTCCGTGCGGATCGCGATCATCGTGTCGATCCCGCTCTTGTCGGGAAGCCGCAAATCCATCAGCGTCACGTCTGGCCGGTGTTTGCGAAATTGTTGCAGCGCGTCCTGGGCACTCGACGCATCCGCGATGACCTGCATATCCAGCTGACTGTTGATCACCGCCGCGATGCCTTCTCGCAGCAACGGGTGATCGTCTACGCTCAGGATCCGGATGCCCTTTTGCTCACTCATTGACGCTGTCCACTTTCCGCCGCAATTTTTTCTTCCTTATCTTTTCTGGCGTACAGTTTCGAAAACCACTGTTTGGAATGATTTGAATTCTGGGGCTCGTATGCCATTCGGCTCGGAACAATCAACTCAATTTCCGTTCCAGCCGCGGCCCGGCTCAACACTCGCAGTTTCGCGTCAATTCGTTCCGCGCGTTCGCGCATTCCCGATAAGCCCCAGTGTCCATCGCGCCCGGCACGCAGAACCCGTGGATCAATGCCGGAGCCATTGTCACGGACCAGCAGCCGCAAATGGCCAGCGGTATAGTCAATCTCTACTACGATCTCTTTCGCGCCAGAATGCCGGAACGCATTGATAATTGCCTCGCGTCCGATCGAGTAAATATCGTCGCGAGACACGGCCCGGAGCAAACGGGCTGCGCCCTCCACGATAACTCGAAACTCGGCATGCCCCGATGGAGCCAGCTCTTGCTGCAGTCGCGAGAAGGACTCTTCCAGCTTCTGGTTCGGTGAATCCGCCGACCGCAAGCCCCGCACCGTGTTTCGACCTTCGTCAATCACCCGGGTCATCAATTGCAGTGCCCTGCCAACCAGCGGTTTTGCCGGTGAATCCTCCGGCAAGCGATCGTCCGCAACATGCAACTGCATAGACGCACTCAGAAATCCCTGCAACAACGTATCGTGCAACTCTTGCGCAATCCTGGTGCGTTCCGCAAGCCGCTCTTCGAAACGCATGTTCATTTGCGCGGAAAGCTTCCGCATGCGTAAACGAAAGAACAACAACAACAGCAACGCGATCACAACCGCGGCCGATGTCCGGAACCACCAGGTCTGCCAATACTCCGGCGCGATCTCAAACGGCACCACCGTCTCTGGGCTATTCCACATTCCTTCGCTGTTGCTGGCCATCAATCGAAACCGGTACGTGCCGGAACTCAAATTATTGTAGGTAACTTCGCGGTTGTTAACTGGACTGCTCCACTGCTCGTCGACGTCTTCCAGTTTGTAACGGTACTGCACCCGCTCCGGAACCGAGAGACTCAGCGCAGCATAATTAAAGATCAACCGGTGATGCGTACCGGTCAGGCGAATTGAGTCTTGCAACGGTACCGCGTTTCCGTCCGCGGTCACTCCGTCGACATGGATGAGTGCCGGGGCTGAGCCGCCAATCGCCCGCGCTGGATCCACCACCGAGAGCCCGCGATTCATAGAAAACCAAATCTTCCCCGCGCCATCCGCAAACACCGATTGATAGCGCTTCACTCCCTCCAAGCCGTTCAAGCCGTCTTCAATCCCATATTCATGTACATCCGCATCGCTCAGAGTGCCGTTCAAGAGCCCTTCACGCTTAACCCGCAGCACATGATTCGCAGTAGCGATCCACAGCCATCCATTTTTGTCTTCGGCAATTCCTAAAATCGGGTCGTGCAAAGATCCGGGCTCCCGAAAAGGCGTCAGCACCCGGTCGCCCTTCACAAACCCAAGCCCCATGGTCGTGCCAGCCCACAACACCCCAGCAGAATCAAACGACAGGCAATTCACATCGTCGGACGGCAGCCCATCCCTTGTTGCAAACACGCGGAACCGCCCGTCATTCAACGCATTGATTCCCTTCGGCGTCGCAAACCACATCGTGCCATTCGCGCCTTCCGCAATCGACGACACCGTGTTCGACGACAAACCGTTCGCCGACGTGTACGTCCTGAAATGTCCATCTCTAAATTCACTGACGCCACCACTTAGCGTGCCTGCCCAAACCGTACCGTCCCGATTCTCATGCACCGCGTAGACACTGTCTTGCGCCAGCCCATCTTTTTCCGTATACGTCTTTGCGCTTATAGCTCCACCAGCGAAACGTAGGTGCGTTAGCCCACCCTGCTGCCGCCCTACCCACAATTCACTTTTTCCACCGCTGATCGAATACACGACATCGCGTCCCAGCCCGTCGTTCTCGACGTTTCCATTCTTATCGCCCTTCAGCCAATGCAATCCGCCGTCATACGGCGCGAACCAGGCGCGCTCCTCGGGATCTACAAAAACAGGCCCGCCGCTGGCCGTTTGCAGTCCGCCCACCGAATACGTGATGAACGCGCTGTCTCGCACCCGATCAATCCCCGCCGGACTGCCGACCCAAATATTTCCTTCGCGATCTTCAAACAGCGCGGTTACCATTGCGGCGCTCCGCAAATTCCCATTGTCCATCGAGACTCCATCCGCATTGATGCGAATTAGCCCGTGCGAAGTACCGATCCAGGTATTCGCATCCCGATCGCGAATCATCGACAAGATTTCGCCATTTCGCAGTTCCGAAGGAACTCCCTCGCTAGTCACTTCTTTTCCGTTCCAGCGGAGTAACCCCTTCTCCGTTCCAACCCAGAGAATCCCGTTCGCATCGGCTAACAGGCAATTGATCTTTTTGTCCGCCAGCCCCTTTCCCACCGAGGTCACTTTTCCCTCGCTCATATAGAAAAGGCCCTTATCGCGCGTGCCCAGCCACAACTTCCCGTCGCTGGTCTCCGCCATCGACAGCACCGCCGAATTCGGCTCCGCATAACGATGAGGCGTAACGCCCGTAGCCCAACTCAGCCGGCTGGAAAGTTGATCCGCGCCAGGCGGTGCGCCACCGGCGGCGCTCGTCTCGCCACCCTGATTAACATCTTCGAATTTGCCTCCTCGATAGGTAAGCGGCCCAAGCGCCAGCGACGAAAACAGAATCTTCCCGTCGCTGCGCCTTACCATCGAAGTGATCCCGACCTCCGTCACCTCGCGACCAAGTTCGAATTTGCCGTCGTGATATCGCAGTATTTTCGTGCTTTGCAACAGAATCCAGAGATTGCCTTCCGCATCGGCGGTGAGCGCGCGCACGGGCCCAATGGGAAATGCCGTTGGCGTGGCTTCCAGGAAAGCGTGGAAGCTAAACCCATCGAAACGGATCAACCCTCTTTCCGTACCAATCCAAAGATAGCCGTCCGGGGTCTGCGCGATGTCCGTTACCGGCCCTCCGGTGAACCCCCTCTCACTTCCCCAGTGGTCGCGCATATATTGCGACAGCATTCGATGTGGATCGATTGCCTGAGCCAGCGACGCGCAGCTGCACACGAATACGAGGCCGAACAGAAATCCTTTCCAGCGCAACGGCGGATTCGCAATCGTCTCAAGGAAGGTATTCAAATTTATCAACCACAACCTCAGTGTCTTTCTGCATTGGGTTCGTTTCGCTGGCCACTACGTAAAACAAAAATTGAAACGTCTCTTGTCCCGGCGTTGGAACTCCCGACGTGAAGATGTGTTCCGAAACCACCGGCGCCCCCTCTTTCATCGACGTCCCGCGCACCGTTTTAAAGCTCGCGCGTCCAGATTCCCAACGCATTGAATGTGTCAGCGTTCCAGCAGGCGCATTGAACGGACTGACATTGCCGGGCACGTAGAAGGGCTGAATCCCATATTGCGCATTGTTCTTAACAGACCCGTCGCCCCATTTGCTCACTTCCATATCCATTTCGCGATAGTGCTGCTCGCCGCCCCAGTCATCAAACGTCGTCATACTGAACACCGCGGCGGGCTCCAGCTTCGAAACGTCGCGCACGGTGACGATGTACGTTCCGTATCCCAGGCTGCGTGTCATCAACATTTCCGTGCACGACCACTTGTCCCCCTTTTTCTTAATGCGCAGATGCAGAGCCCCCTTCGCATCGGTCCACGCATTGTCTCCGTCATAGAGGTTGTTCATTCCGCCGCGATCGCTGGAGATGGTGCGTACTTTCCAGTCATACCCGCTGAAGTGCAGTGGTTTGGTCGGCGCCAGCGCCACCGTGCCCGTTCCCTTCACGAGCGTTATCGCGACCACGGAACCGCCTGGCGTCGGCGCCACATCCAACGTTGGTGGCGGATGATACGTCGGCTCAACTAACATCGCCGCATACTCAAATCCCAGGTGTGTGTCGGTGCTCCAGGTGGAGTCGGCCTTAATCGAGATAAATGGTTTGTCCGGCCACGGCTGCACCCACCATGGGCCGCTCCTCGCGTAGACGACAATCTGCTGTCCCGGATGCGCACCGGTCACGCGCCCAGAAATCGTGTCCACTTTTTCCCGGCCACCCTGCGCCGCCGGCGGAATTTTGGTGAATTCGACTGTCGGCGTGCCACTTGGCGTCACCTCCGAGTGACAAGCAGCCAGCAGTACACCCACACTTAGAAGCACAAGGTATCGGTTGGCACACCTGAAAATCTTCAGGATGCGCTGTGCCGCAAAAAAACTACGCAGGCAGAAAGGTCCGTGGACACACCGGGGGGACCTCCGTTGTTCAATCACGCGGCCTCCTCACCGTCGAGCGTGCGGCTGGAATGTCCGGCACAAAAGAGCAATTCAGAGAGGACTGATTCTATCCCTTCCCCCTCGAAAAGTCTTTCCTGCCGGCACCTGGTGGCACAGGGACTCCTGTTGTGCGCGCTTCACCTTCCAGTGCACGGGCTCTTCAACGCTTCACGCACCTTTAACAATCCCGCAAACCTTCAATTCTTTTTCTGTGGGAGGATTCGCGCGCCTGGGAGGCCCGAAATACATGAACAAACCACGCATCTTTGCGCTTTTAGCAGTCGCAACAGCGATCGGAGCTTCAACAACATTGATCAGCAAGCTTTCTGCAGGTGACGATCATCCTGGTCATTTCAAATTTCAGCCAGACAGTGTCGTGCTCAGTCGCAGCGTATACGTTGGAACCGCCTCGACCGTGACCACCGGCGAAACTTTGCCGCTCGGCTGTCCCGGAGGTCCCAACGGCAGCACTGTCGTCGCCGTTCCCACCACCACCAATAGCATTACCGATGTAACCGTCCCTTGCGGCGTCGCTAGCGACAACGGAGAATTCCCCAACCTTTCCGATTCCCACAACGTCTGGAACAATTCCGGCTCCGACGGCAGTTTCGGCGTCACCTCGCCGATATTCCTCGACGACGTATCCAGCGATGGACACCTGCTGGACACTCTCCCCATACCCACCAATCAAATCGTGACCAGCTTCAGCTCCAAGTCTGAATTAGCTTTGAATCGCTCCATCGATGGTCGCTCGCTCACCTTCATGGCCTATCAAGGTGGCCCCGGTTGCGGAGGTTTTCCCGTTGCTCCTACCGCTCCAAATCTTCTCGACGTTTCCGCCTCCAACACGCCCGGCGTCTGCGACCTGACCAATCCGGTTATCACCACGTACCAGAGCAACCCGATTGTTCCCGCGGCTTACTATCGCGCGGTCGCCGAAGTAGATGGCGATGGTCACCTCAGCATCACCGACGGTAACGCCTACAGTGGCGACAACGGGCGCGCCGCGATTAAAGGTGCGAATGGGCTGTACTACATGGTTGGAAACGACAACAGTGGCAATCTTTCGAAGAAACAACTCACCACAACGCCTTCGGGCATCGCGCTCATCAACGCTACCGGCGCCGAACTCCTCGTCCCCGGTCAAACTCCGCCAGTGCCGCCTAACATCGATATGATCGGCCGTCTGCTGTTCGGCTCAGACAAGCCCGGCAAAGACACCAACTTTCGCGGGTTGACCATCTTCGACAACACTCTGTACGTCACCAAGGGAAGCGGCGGCAATGGCATCAACACCGTCTACCAGGTTGGCAGCCAAGGCACCTTGCCTACCGGCACCGCCGCGCAACTCGCCACCGTTCCCATTTCCATTCTGCCCGGCTTCCCAAACACCGCCGCCAGCACTTCGACGTCGTTCCCCTTCGGCATCTGGTTCGCCAATGCCACGACCTTGTATGT
>DASXBH010000237.1:0-7211 GCA_036491775.1 Candidatus Acidiferrum sp. | reverse complement strand
TTTGGGCAAATTGCGGGGATTCTGCTCTTCGCGCTGTTTGCATCCAAGGGTGGTTCCGGCGTGACCGGAACAGGATTCGTGACGCTAGCGGCAATTCTCGCCGCGGTGCCCTCGATCCCGGTGCAATCGCTGGCGCTGCTGGTGGGCATCGAAAAATTTATGAGCGAGTGCCGTGCGCTGACGAATGTGGTCGGCAATGGCGTGGCAACGTTGGTAGTCAGCCGCTGGCAGGGTGAATTGGATACCGCCAAGATGAACGACGTGATGGCGCACCCGGAAGAAAACAGTGAAACCGTTTTAGAGTGAGCGGCGTTACACTCTTGTACGCACAGCATCGCCCAGGCGGCAGCTTTAGCGTTTACCGCGCTTTGCAATTCACGGAGGCTCCATGTCCACGAAAGGCCTCGATCGACGCTCATTCCTGCGTGTGTCGGCGGTAGCAGGAGGCGGATTCCTGCTGGCGTATCACGCGCGGCCCGCGGCACTCTCGGCAATCGCCGGAATAGCGCAAGGGCAAGCCCCTCAACCACCGACTCCAAACTTCGTTCCGTCTGCGTTTATCCGTGTGGCCGCGGACAACACTGTGACCATAATGGCGAAAAATCCGGAGATTGGGCAGGGAGTAAAAACACATCTGCCGATGATTATCGCGGAAGAATTCGATGTGGATTGGAAAGACGTGCACGTGGAGCAGGCGGATCTGGATGAAACGAAGTATGGACCGCAGCGCGCGGGAGGAAGCACCTCGACGCCGGTGAATTGGGATCCATTGCGGCGCGTGGGCGCGGCGTGCAGGCAAATGTTTGTTGCGGCAGCGGCGCAGACCTGGTCGGTTCCAGAATCGGAGTGCAAGACGTCGTCGGGGTGTGTGATGCACACCAGCACGAAACGCACGCTGACGTATGGGGCGTTGGCGGAAAAAGCCGCGACGATGGCGGCGCCTGATCTGAAGACGGTGAAGCTGAAAGATCCTAAGGACTTCAAAATTGTGGGCAAGCCGACGCGAGGAGTGGATGTCCCCGCGATCGTTGCCGGAAAGCCCATTTACAGTATCGATTTTCGTGTGCCGGGGATGCTTTGGGCGGTGTACGAGAAGTGCCCGGTGTTTGCCGGCAAAGTGATCAGCGCGAATGTTGACGAGATCAAGGCACTGCCCGGCGTGAAACAGGCGTTCGTGATTCAGGGCACGACCGAACTACTGGGATTGCACGGGGGTGTGGCGATTCTTGCGGACACGTGGTGGCAAGCGAACACCGCACGCAAGAAATTACAGATCAAGTGGGACGAAGGTGGTACTGCGCAGCAGAGCAGCGAAGGATTTCTGCATCGCGCCGAGGAACTCTCAAAGCAACCGCCTACTGTGGTTCTACGCAAGGACGGTGATGCGGATGCTGCGCTGCAATCGGCGGCGAAGGTGGTGGAAGCAGCCTATGCGTATCCGTTTATTGCGCATGCGCCGATGGAGCCGGAAAACTGTCTGGCGCATTTTCACGATGGCAAACTGGAATTCTGGTCGCCAAGCCAGACGCCTGAGTCTGGGCGCATGCAAGTCTCCAAGGTGCTTGGCATTCCGCATGACGACATTATTGTGCACATGAAACGTGCAGGCGGCGGATTTGGACGGCGGCTAACGAATGATTACATGCTGGAAGCGGCGGCAATCGCCAAGCAGGCGGGCGTGCCGGTGAAACTGCTGTGGACAAGGGAAGACGATTTCCATCACGACCACTATCGCCCCGCGGGCTTCCACTTTTTGAAAGGTGGAATCGATAGCAGCGGCAACGCCGTGGCCTGGAAGAATCATTTCGTGACGTTTGGGGAAGGCGAGCAGTTCGCGCCATCGGCTAATATTCCTGGCAGTGAATTCCCTGGAACGTTGGTGCCTAATTTCTTCTTTGGCGCTTCGCTGATGCCGCTCGGAGTGCCTACTTATGCGCTGCGAGCACCGCGTAGCAACGCGTTTTCGTGGGTGTTCCAGTCGTTTGTGGATGAGATGGCGCATGCGGCGGGAAAAGATCCAGTGCAATTTCGTATCGATATGCTGAGCCTGCCGCGGATTACCACGCCGGACGTCAAACCAGATCCTTTTTCGCGCAATTTCGAACCAGCGCGGATGCAAGGCGTTTTGAAGTTGGTTGCAGAGAAGTCGGGTTGGTCAAAATGCAAATCGGGAAATGGCAGTGGCGTTGGCGTCGCATTTCAGTTTTCGCATCTGGGATATTTCGCGGAAGTGGTGGAGCTGCACGTCGACGCGAAAAATGCCGTGAAGATCAATAAGGTGTGGGTGGTCGGCGATATCGGGAGCCAGGTGATCAATCCGAGTAACGCAGACCAGCAAGTGCGCGGCGCGGTGTTAGAAGGGCTCAGTTCGGTGATGAGCTACGAAATCACGATTGACCACGGACGCGCGATGCAAAGCAATTTCCATGAATACACGCCGATGCGCATGAATCAGCTGCCGGGAGGCATTGAAGTGGAATTTTTGCGCACCGACAATCCGCCTACGGGATTGGGGGAGCCGGCGCTACCGCCGGTGTTGCCCGCGGTTTGCAATGCAATTTTTGCCGCGACCGGAAAGCGGATCCGTTCGCTGCCACTAGTGAAGCACGGGTATTCCTGGGCGTAGCGAACGATAGGTTATCGAGGTCAGCTTGACTTAGTGTGTTTCGGTTGTTGGCGCAACTTCCATGGTGCGCACCAGCCAGGGAATAATTACTTTGCGGAAGATGACCGGGTCGGGCCAGACTTTTACTTGACGCCCCAGATGGCCGCCCTGCGGATTAATCCACGCTTCTTTTGGCACATCACCGTTGCTCAGCAGTAGATACGCATCAGAGACTGGCACTTGGGTATCGAGAGCGCCGGCGATAATCAACATCGGCGTTGTCGGCTTGCCAAGCAAACCCTGCCTTACGAGAGAAAGCTTGGGAAGAATGTTGCCCAAGTCCTGCAACGAGTTGGCGCCTTCGAAGATCGACATAAGCGCAGGACCAAGACCAAATAGATATTCGCGGTTGCCCAACGTTTTCTGCATCACGAAATTCTTTTCGAACGTGGCGTCCACCGGCGGAGACTGGGCAACGACGGCTTTCAATCGCGCGTGTTCAACGATGGCCAATTTTGTGGCCCAGTAGGCGCCGAAGCTTTGGCCATCCACACCGATGCGGGTCTTATCGACTTCCGGCCGCGTTTGCAGATAGTCGATCACCTTGGAAAACAGGCGATCGGCGGTTTCGCTGGCCTTGATAGGAGATTGACCAGTGCCGGGCGAGTCGATGCCAATGAATCCGATGCCATAGGGCACAACCGCGCCAAAATTTTCGCTCAAGTCTTCTTTGCGGCTATCGAGCCCGCTGATGGCGATCACGACCGGGACGGGGCCTTTGGCATTCTTTGGCAGGCGCAAGTAGCCGACGATCTCCGAATTTTCAAAGGGGATGCGCACTACTTCCAGCGGAGGGTCCATCGTTTTTGCGTGGGCGAGAAAGGCTTCCAATGCTTTCGCGTAGGCCTGCTTCTTGCCGGGCGAGGAAGGCACGGGCCAACGGCCGAAGGAATAGAGCCGCCACGCGCGAATATAATCGGCGTTAGCCTTGGCGGGATCGCTGCTCTGCACAGATTTCGCTTCGTTCATGTATTTATCGGCGACGGCGCTGAATCCAGCGGCCCACTCATCATCGTTGGTGCTGTTGATGTGCGAGAACGCTTCGCGAACGTCGACGGGGTCAAGGCCAATGAGCGGGTACATGCCATTTTCCGCGCGCTTCATGGCTTCGGATTTAATTTCGTCGAGGGTGCGTTCTTTCTGCTGAGCGGAGGCGGTACTTGCAGAAATCAGGGTGAAGGCAACGGCACACAGCATCATTAGCTTTAGATAGCGCAAATGGATTCTCCTCATCGCGTGCTCCTGGTCTTTGCCAGCGCGGCATCGTAATACGACGGGTCGTAATATTTGTCGGGCGAGGGAGGATGGCCGCCCCACTGCCCTTCTACATCCGCGCGCAGCTTCAGAACATTCTTGAACCCGTCCAAATCGAACTGAGCATCTTTGCTGTAACCGCCGGGTTCCGAGGTGTTCGCCTGATACGTTTCTGCAGCGATTTCGGGAGTCAAATGGTAGTCGCTAACGAGGAGATCGATCACCTGCTGCTTGTTGGCAGGCGCCATAAGCCAGCGCTGCGCTTCGATGCAGGCAGCCAGAAACGGCACCAATGTGTCGCGATGCTCCTTGGCCCAATCACGCAACGTGAAAAATCCTGCAGCCTGATAAGGGCCAATTAGTTTTTGCACCGAACCGAGGCTGACGAAGCCTTCACGCTTCGCGACCAGCGAAGTTGGTGGACCCAGCATCGAACCCGCATATTCTTTATGTTCGCGGAGTGCCACCAGGCGTTGCGGTGTAGCGCCGAATGGCTTGATCTCGTAATCCTTGCCGGGCTGCAAACCGTTCTGCGCCAGAATTTTCTTCATCTGCAGTGCGTAGGCAGTGTTAGGCGCATCGACGATCAACGTTTTGCCGCGCAGATCGGAAATGGACTTGATATCCGGCTGGCCGATCAACTCGTTTTGCGAACCTTCGCCGCCCATCAGGATCACGACGTCTACTTTGGCTAATTCCACCATGGCGACAGCGTTGTCGACGGCGAGGTAAGCCAGATCGCCCTTGCCTGCGGCGAGATCGGCGCGCAATTCATCGGAGTTTTTCTTATTATCGGTTTCGATCTCGACGCCATACTTTTTGAAGTATCCCTGCTTATCGGCAATCGTGAATTGAATTGGCCGCCCCAGAAGAGTGAGGACATGAATTTTTTGTGGCGCAGGAGTTTGCGGGTGCGCCGGCACCGAAAACGCACTCGACATGAGGACCAAGCCAAACACGACACACAGTTTCATTTTCATGCGAATCTCCACAGTGCTATGAGCTCATGGTGCTTGTACGTTGAGAATTATAGCGGTCGTGGGCGGCGGCTTCGACCGTGGGCAGCCTCAGTCCCGTCCTATGATCAGGCCGCGCCCTCGTTCAATTTGTCCAACGACCATTCGGTGACCGGCATCGGATCGAGCATGGGCTTGCCCAAATTCGGGCAGCTCAAGGCGTAAAGGCCCGTATCCGTGCCAGCCCAGATCACGTTGCGGTCCCACTCGATGAAGACATTATCCACGGTGCGGTCGTAGCTGCCGAATTTCTGCAGATCGCCGCCTTGCGGAGGAATGAAGTAGCCAACTTCTTCCGGCTTGGTGAGATCGCCGATGTCGTAGCAGCGCAAACCGGCGATGAAGTAGGAATAAGCGATAAATTCCTGGCGAGGCTTTCCGGGCGCTTTGAGGTGCGGCGGATTATGCGCGCCGAATCTGCCCCGCTTGAAACAGAAGTCGCGATACGGTGCATCGGGCGGAGGTATTGGGCGAGGCAACTGGGCAACGGGAACGGGATGAGCTTCGTCGCGAATATCGATGATCCAGTTGGGCAGATAAATCTGGTTGCAATCGGAATTGGTGGTTTCGCCATTGGTGAGGACGAAGCCGCGATCCAGAATCCCGCAGTAAATCGTGTGGAAGGCGATGCCCATGCCAGAATATTGCGGAGGCGGTTCGAAGCGGCCGATTTCCTTCTGATGTTGCGGATCGGAAAGATCAAGAATGATGAAACCATTGCAACCGAAGGCGCCGTAGCCGCGATTTCCACCGTCTTCCAATTTCTTGGGCACGTAGACCGGGCCGTGCAGCCCCGCAAACGGAGTCTGATCGGCTACAACCTTAGGGGGCACCAGCTTCGACCACATCCACTTGTTGTATTCCGCTTCTTCACCCTTGCGCGAGCCGGGCACCCACCACATGGAAACTTCTTTGGCGGCAGCCGGGTCCGAAGCATCGACGATCATGTTGCCGTTGACGAGCTGGCGGAAGTAGGACGGCTGGTGGATGAAGGATTCGTCGGGCGCAGTGTCGAGATAAGCGTATTTTCCGCCGTCGTAATAATTGCGGTGCGTGCCCTGGCCGGTAGCGCCGGTGCTGAACTCGGAAAGCTTCACGATCCTGGAAGGATCGGTGACATCGTAGAAACGCACTCCGCGAAGACCCTTAAAGTTTTTGCGTTTATCGTCCAGATGAGGATCGTCGTACTTGCCCATCGGGGCTTCCGGTGTCGAGTCGGTGATGGGCGTCTGGGAACCGGTCATCAGGATCCACTTTTTCAGATCCTTGTTGTAGGCGACTTGAACCTGCGCGCCGTCGAAGCCTTTTTTATTGAAGACGGAGGGCTTACGGACATCGCTGATATCGACAACGTCGCCTTGTTGAAACATGTAGCGACGGTTGCCGATAGCCATCATCTGCATCTTGCCATGACGGTTGTCGCCAGGTAGGTGCGCCAGCACTTCCATATTGCGGATGTACATGCGGCGGTCGAGATAGGAAATGCTGTTTGGACTGGGATGGCCGTGGTGATCGGCCCAAGCCGAGAGCGAGGAAGTTGCTAAGGCGAGGCCGGCACCGACGGTTGTTTGGATGAAGTTGCGACGACTTTTGATAAGTGCTTTAGAATCAATAGGACTCGATTTGCCGGTGCCGCCGTCGGGACGTAGATTCCGCGCACGTGTCTTCCTTTTCATTCGCAAGCTCCTTCGCTGCAAGAGATTAGGCTCGGCCCTCGGCCGAGCTTCGCCGTGTCGCAGCCTGGCGAGAGAGACACGGAAGTGCAATCGTGCAATGGTTGGACCCCTGTACCACTGGGAGAGGTAGCGTGTCAATATTAAACTTCTATGAATAGGAAATTTCGATGCTTAGACTGTACAGAGGTAGGATGTTCGGGTATAGTGGTCGGACCAAACTGCTTGTAGACTACAGGACGCATCGACGCCCCGTACCCCGCAGACGCAACAGGAGGAAGTAATGCCAATCGCCACCGTGAATCCTTCCACCGGTGAACTCGTCAAGTCTTTCGAGGCGCTAACCGACAGCCAACTGGAAGCAAAGATCCAAAAAGCAGCCGACACGTTTGTGACCTATCGCAACGTACCGTTTGCCGAGCGCGCGCGGAAGATGATGAAGGCCGCCGAAGTCATCGAGAGCGAAAAGGAAAATTACGCCCGAGTAATGACCACGGAGATGGGGAAGACGTACCGCTCCGCTGTAGATGAGGCTGCCAAGTGCGCGTGGGTTTGCCGATATTACGCTGAGAATGCAGAAAAATTTCTGGCCGATGAACTGGT
>DASXBH010000236.1:0-6711 GCA_036491775.1 Candidatus Acidiferrum sp. | reverse complement strand
GAACGCGTCACCGCGCGCGCACAGAACTTTTCGCCCATCTCGTTTTCGCCATGCACCACTACTGGCACCGAGAGCGATACGCGAAGTGTCCTTCTACGCTCACGGTACCGAAAATGGAGAACTCCCATGGGGACCTTCCTGCTTTCTCAATCTAGGCCCGACGACGACTCCGCCTTCTTTTCTCAACTCCCAACCTCAATTGGCCGACACGGATTGTTTATCCTGCGTCGTACGAGGCAAGCGAAGAGCGGCTTATCCTGCGGTTATTTTGCCGTGCTACCCCGCCAGGGGCAATAGCGGACCGGTACCAAAATACTCTCATCTCTTCCAGTACGCCAGTACTTCTATAAAGTTTAAACAACCCTGTTTATTTTCAGACAACATTTACACAATCTACGCAAATCCAGTCCTCCCCGCAAAAAATCAAGGGCCCCGAGAGAATTCCCGGAGCCCCTGATTGCTGACATGCAATGAAGATCGGCTAGTTCCGCCCAGCCACCCCGGGAATCATCTGCCAGAACCAAAAAACCAGGATCCCGTAGTACGCCGCCACAATCCCAAAACTCACCGCAAACGTGCTCAACGACTTGCCTAGTCCCGCATATTCTTTCACCCAGCGCCGGACGCACGCCGCGATCATTAATACGCTCAATATCGCTGAAATCGCCGCCAGGAAGCTGACCCCGTTGCTGATCTCTTGCCCATGCCCCAAGCGCAGCATCTGCCGCCCTGCGGCCCCCAGCAGCCCGGTGGAGAACGCCAGCACCAGCCACACCGTGGGCGCCAGCATCCCAATCATGTAAGCCCAGCGATCTTCCATGTAAAAGAGCATGATCAAAATCGCCAGGTAAATTATGGTTTGATAGAAATGGAGCAGAAAGAAATTCGGCTCCAGATGACTTAGCAGAAAGAAACAAATAACCTGCAAACCCGATAGAGTTGCTATATCTCGATAAATTCTCATACTGCCCCCACTCCACTGCGCGAACTACCCTGGAGGATACGGGGAGCATCATCACGCGATGGTGTTCCGGGCTCTCAGCACCCTAAAGTGCAACCCAATCGCCACCACGTCCATGTTCGCTATCTAATTTAAAACAAGGTATTTACTAGTGCAAAAGATTCGTCGTCTCGGTTCGCCCTGCGCCAATTCGCGCTCTCTGCTCGTCTTTGCCCGCTCTTCTGAGTCCCTGCGCACTTCCCCGCCTCAGGAAACTCCGTCCAATAACCTCACGATCTCTACCTTCCATGGCCGTGCTTCCAGGTTCAACAACGCCAGCGTCACCGGCAGGTCGAACCGCCTTGGCCCAGCGCTTCCGGGGTTCAAATACAGCACGCCCTTCTCTTCCCGATTCTCCGCCTTATGTGTGTGACCGCTGATCACTGCCGCGAACCCGGCCGCCTTGGGGTCCAGGTCTAGTTCCCGCAAATTGTGCAGCACATATAGACTGACCGGCCCAACTTCCACCACCGCAGTCTCCGGCAATTCTTGCGCCCAGCTCTCCGTGTCCACATTTCCCCGCACCGCAAACACCGGCGCAATTTCCTTCAAGCTGGTCAGAATCTCGGCCTCGCCCACATCTCCGGCATGCACGATCAAATCCACACCTTGCAAAGCCTGCACCGCTTCCGGCCGCAGCAACCCATGGGTGTCCGAGATCACCCCAACGCGCATATTTCCGTTATCGTCCCCGCGAGTTTCGCTCTGGGCCGTCGTCCCCGTCTTCCAGATATTCTTCCGGTACATCGTCTTCCGGCACTTCCCGCGTGCGCACTTCCGATACATCGGCGTCCGGTACGTTCTCCACTCCTTGCACCACTTCCGCTTCGAAGGATTGTCCTTCTTCCAGCAATTCCGTAACGCTCTCCGAATCCGTCTCCGCCAATCCGGAAAGCCCCTGCGTATCTCCCGATTGCCCGCCGGTACGCGCGCCCAATCCCGGCTGGTTAAACGTTACCAGTTCCGCGGTGCTCGCTCGTCCCCGCGTTCTCCGCTGCGGTTTCTTCGCGCCCTTTCTTTTAGCGGTTTTAACTCGCGCCGAAGTTCTCTTCTTGCCGGCCAATTTCTTTTTCGACTTCGCCACGTGCTTCATCTTGTTCTTTGGCCTTGCATTCCGGCTCTTTTTGCTGATTTTCTTTTTTGTGGCCATCGCTTTTTTCCTTCGCGCCTCTACTCTACCACCCTGCTCCGCAACTTTGGCAATCCGCCACCACTCACATCGCCGGTACCCTTGCCACCTCTACTATAATGCTGTACATACAGAGCGCTCAGCTTCCAGCCGGTTCTCTTGGCCCAGGCTCAGGAGGTCTCCCTCATGAACAAGCAACAGTTGCGTGACCAGGTCCACGAAGTCGGCATCGTTCCCGTCATTCGCACCTCTTCGGCCGACGACGCCCGCTTTGCGGTCGACGAAGTTTGCCACGGTGGCATCCCCATTATCGAAGTCACCATGACTGTCCCCGGTGCCATCGATGTCATTCGCGATCTCTCGAAGAAGGTTGCCGGACTCGTCCTCGGTGCCGGCACAGTGCTCGACGCCGATACCGCCCAAGACTGTATCAATGCGGGCGCTCAATTTATCAGCAGCCCGGCTCTCGATATTCCCACCGTGCATCTCGTCGCCAAAAATCCAAACGTCATCATGATGGCTGGAGCGCTCACCCCTACTGAAATTTTGGCCGCCTGGAAAGCCGGCGCCGATTTTGTGAAGGTTTTTCCCTGCTCGATGGTGGGTGGCGATAATTACATTCGCGCCTTAAAACGGCCGTTCCCCGATGTGCCTTTAATTGCCGGGGGCGGCATCACCCAGCAGAACGCTTCCCTTTATTTTCTCGCCGGCGTCTGCGCGCTCAGCATTGGCAAGGAGATCATCCCGCGCGAATCGATGCTGCTCCACAAGCCCGACCGCATTCGCGAACTCACCCGCCGCTTTGCCACGATCGTCCGCAGTTCCAAATCACGAATCGCCGAAGCCCAGCTCCAAATCGCTCATTTCCACTGAGCACTTGCCAGGACGCCGCTAGAATTCCACGTGCAACCGTAGCGTTGGCACAATCACCGGTCCGCGATCCCGGTTGTATCCCGGATTCACCGCGTACTGCAATCCAAACGCCGGAAAAATTCCGCGCCACAGGTGCAGCGTATAAAAACCCTCTAGGATATTTTCCCGCCCATACCGTAGCCGCCCGTCACCCAACAGAAATCCATACCCACCGTCCGCCAGATATGTCTGGTGCGGTTTGCTGATACCGTTACTCACAAACGCCAGTCCCACCCTATCGAATCGCCGACCCCATCGTGCCCCGTTTCCCGCAACGCCAAACTCCCAAGTCTGGTCATCTTCGGTGTACGCGTACGATTCGTGCTCCCCTTCGTTCCAGCCCCAGCGCGCAAACACGCCCATCCAGTCGTTCAGCGGCTGTTCCACGTTAATTCCAAATCCGTATTTCGTCGTGCTTTGCAGTGGGTGCGCCGTTATATCCGGAACCGCCGTTTTCCCCGCCAGATAGTTGTCCACGGCTACGTTGTAATTACCCATGTTCGCGGTGTTCACGTACCCCAGGAGCCGCACTACTCCGTCAAGCTTTCCTACCAAGCGTCCGTGTGCCTCTAACTCCACATTCTCCGAATGTGCCCGGCTCAGATCCGCGTCCAGGTGGATGCCATTCGCCACCTTCGGCATCAGGGCCTCCGCAAATCGAAGCGCCCAGTTGCGGTCGTGATATTCCAACATGGCCGCAAACGTGAATCCGCGCGTATCGGCCGCATAGTCGTATGCACCGTTATTGTCCACGGTCCAGTTCATGAACTGAAAGTTGGTGTCGGTCCCGTAGATATTGAGGTCGAAAAAATCTGCCATGCTCAATTTCCCGAATCGTATTTCCAGTCGCCGCTCCGGCAATTCGCGGAATAGCGCATAAGGGTTTCGTTCCGCCACAATTCTTTTCGCACCCAACGGAATAATCTGGTGCCACATCAGCCGCGCCACATAAGGCGCCTTGCTCAATGTCGGGTTCCGGACCACATCCAGATTGAAGAATCCTGCCAGCCCCAGCGCCTCCCCAAGTCCGTGGCCACCGGTCTCCTGCACGTCACAAATAAATTCCGTGGTATTGGTCACGCGCAGTCCGGTAAACAACGTCAATACTCGCGACGTCGCATCCTGCGCCTCGGGCGACAGACTGTTCTTCCCTTGATACGGCGAATGAAATGCCGGATGCCACTGCGAAATGAAATTCGCCTGCCCGGAAAGCCACAAGCGATCCCATTCCGCGTGCGGAATCATCGTCACCAACGGGTCTTCGTGCGACGGATCAGGCGCCGCCACTGTCTCCCTGTTTTCAGACTGGTCCGGCACTTGCGCCGTCAGAACGTCTTGCGCCACGGCCCTTTCCCAAGCGCCGCCACTCACCCACACCAACAGCAACGCCAGCGCCCGCAACGCACCGCCGGCCTGCGTCACTCCACGATGTCGCTCGCGACTCATCCCTGTTCAATCTGACGCACCTTCACTCCCGGCCCGGCTCGACAACGCATCCCCTTCGCCTTCCGGTCCCTCGGCATTTACGACGTGAGCCGTCCCATGCTCTTTCTCTGGAAGGAACTGAGCCTCGAACGGCCTCATTTCACTGTCGATCCAGACCGCTACCAAAGGCGCTCCATTTCGCTCTTCGCTCTTGGTCCAAACGCAGTACAGCGAGGATGCCCTACTCCCCCTGGTCTTTTTGTTAACGGCTTGTAACACCATTTCGCCTCCTCTCTGGTTCGCGGCGGCATCACCCTGCTGGGTGTCGCGAACAGAACGGCGAAACGCCAGTCAGTCGCTGATCTCCGCCGCGAACGCCCGCAATCCACTTCTTCGCGGTTTTCCTTCTTTTGTTGCTGTTTCCATCGGTCCTGCCTTGTGTACACTCGAATCGTCAGCGACTTGCATCGTCTGCCTTATGATTGGTACCATACCCCCCTAGGGTAGTCAACCACAAATGACACACATACCTCGCGAAAAACTTGAACTGGTTAATCGAACGAAAAAGGTTATTGGACAACTCGAATCGGTGCTGCGTGCTTTCGAAGAAGATGCCCACTGCACCGATATCCTGCAGCGTCTGGCCGCCGCCCGCGGCTCCATTAACAGCCTCATGGGTGAACTGATGGAGGATCACATCCTCAATCACATGCCCCGCAAAACCAAGTCCTCCACCGAAGCGGCACAGGACCTCATTGAAATTGTTCGGACGTACTTGAAATAGGTAACTCGACGGGCTCGGCCGATTACGGCTCTCGCTGCGCAATATTCAGCGCGTTCACTCGCGCATGGTCCACTGTCAGGCCCCAGTGCAGATGTGGCCCCGTGACTCGTCCGGTCGCCCCCACCTTGCCGATTTCGTCGGAAAGTTTCACCGCATCGCCCGCGTGTACTTCAATTTCCGACAGGTGCGCGTACATCGTGTAAATCCCATATCCGTGATCGATTACCACCGTGTTCCCCGAGTAGTACAGGCCTTCGGCCAACACCACTTTCCCTGCTTGCGTGGCAAACACCGGTGTTCCGCTCGCTGCGGGGAAGTCTACCCCGGCGTGCGGCGATCTTGACTGCCCGTTCAAGACTCGTCGGCGTCCGAAATTCCCGCCGGTGGTCACCCCGTTCAGCGGAATCCGAAATTTTCCTTGCCACAAACGCTCTGGCGTCACCGTGTCATAGATCGCCTTCATCTTTTTCTGGTCTTCTGCAGCGCGCTTCTCCTGCTCCGGATTCGGCTCCACAAATTGCTTTTCCACCTTTAGGTGTTCCGTCAGAAATTTCCCCGCTCGCACACTCACGTCCGCACTGCAAGCTGCTGCCGTCCCATTCGCGTCCTGCCACGATACTTTCCATTCATACTTCCCCGGCTTGGTCTCCAGATCCACACCGATCAACCCATGCAACGTCGCCGCCTTCTCTCCCTCGCTCCACAGTGGAATCTCTCGTCCGTTGAAGTCCGCCTTCACACCCGCCAAACCCTTCGCACCTACAACTCCCGCAAGTAGCAAACTTCCCTGCGCCGGAGCCGCCGCGCTCAGCTTCAGCGTTACGCCGTTTCCACAGGCCTTCCGAATCTGCGCGCAACTCTCCGTCGCTGCGCCGAGCAGAATTAAGAATGTCGCCAACAATCTCACCAGCACTCGACTCCTCCCACGAAACATAGGCGAAATGATCTCCTCTATTTCCTCTATCAACAACCGGGAGCGTGCTTCACAAATCACACTGACAGGTGATTGTCGTCACATTGCCCCTGAACACATTCCTGCACAATCCCTCCCATAATGGCCAGACGATCATTAGGGGTGGTTTTGATCGTTACGCTTCTTGGCTGGACCGTTTCCGTCAACCAGCCGTTATACGCGTGCTCTGGCTCACACTCTCGGGCAGTAGCTGTGGCGCCGGCAGGAACTCCACCTGCCCTTAAACCTGAACCTTCCCCTTCGCGTCACGGCTGCTGCCCCTCTGAGAGTCACAAACTCCCCGCTACCCAGACTCATTATCAGTGCCAAGCTAGCAGCCTGCAGCTCTCCTTTGACCATTCTTGCTGCTCTCTCACCCAAGGCCTGCCCTCGCCTCGCCATACTTGGACGGCCCGCACCCCGCAATCTCAGGCACTCCTCAGCTTGCCCCCGCAAAGTGGGGAGATCATCCCGTTTGCCGAGCCGCAGACCGTCTCCCTTTCTAACCC
>DASXBH010000235.1:0-2926 GCA_036491775.1 Candidatus Acidiferrum sp. | reverse complement strand
AGGAGTGAAGCCGGGACGCTCGACGTTGGTGGAATCGCTGAAAAGCGCGAGGACACCTTCTGCGCCGTAACGAGCAAAAGCGTGCAAATCGAAATGATAGTTGCCGATGGGCGTTTGATCGATTTTGAAATCGCCGGTGTGGATGATGACACCGAGGGGTGTGCGAATGGCGAGGGCGACACAATCGATGGTGCTGTGGGTGACGGGAATAAATTCGATTTCGTACTGACCGAGTTCGATGCGACGACCGGGGACGGCTTCGAAAAGTTTGGCGGTGTCGAGCAGGCCAGCTTCTTCGAGACGCTTTTTGACAAGGGCGAGCGTGAAGCGGGTGCCGTATATCGGGACGTTGAGATCGCGGAGGATGTAGGGGAGTGCGCCGATGTGATCTTCGTGGCCGTGGGTGAGGACAATGCCGCGGATATGCTGGCGATTTTGTTTGAGGTAGGTGATGTCTGGGATGACGAGGTCGACGCCCAGAAGTTCGGAGTCGGGGAACATCATGCCGGCGTCGACGACGAGGATGTCGTCGCCAAAGCGCAGGACCAACATGTTCATGCCAAATTCGCCGAGACCACCGAGAGGAATAACGGTAAGAGACTGATTCGACTTGCTCAAGTAGTGCCTTTCTTCGATCTATGAACTAGAAATCGTACCACATGCGTCGATGAGGTGCGTGGAGGATGGGCTTGGCGAAAAATTTGAGCGGAAAAAAACTAAGGATAACGCGAACTGGCGAAGTTCTGCCGCGATTCCTCCGCTGCGTGCTGACAAACAGCGCCAGCACTCCGGCCGGGATGGCAGTTTGGGTGGCGAACGCGAGTTGCGCAGAGAAAACTTTAGCGCGGGTGCGTTTCGTATTAGGGGCGACGGGAGCCGAAGAAGAGGTGGGCGATGAAGACCAGGATGACGGCGCCTAGAGTGGCGGCGGCCAGGGAATAGAGGAAGGTGTTGGCGTGGACGATGCCGAGTTTGGTGAAGATCCAGCCGCCAATGACCGAGCCGATCAGGCCAAGAATGATGTCGCCGATGCAGCCGAAACCTTCGCCGCGAGAGAGTTTGCCGGCGAGCCATCCAGCGATGAGGCCAAGGAGAATCCAGCCAAAGAGACTGTTGGGCCAGCCCACTTCGATGTCGACTTGGCGAGTGGTGGATTGCAGGAGCAGAGTGGCGACGGTGGGCAGCATGTGGATCTCCTTGTCTAGCTTGGTTCAGCCTGGTTGCGTTTTAGCGAGCAGCAGGTTGCTGCTGAGTCATGCAATGCAGAGTTCCCAAGCCTAAAACCAAGTCGCGACAGTGTATCCCAATAATCTGGCGGTCTGGAAATAGTTTCGCGAGGGTATTGAGGGCGACGCGATCGTTGGGATCGTTGAAGGTGGGAACGATAACGAGTTTATTGGCGACATAGAAATTGGCATAGCTGGCGGGGAGGCGCTGACCGTCGAAATAAACGGGCGCGGGCATGGGAAGAGTTTCGACGCGGAGAGGTTTGCCGCCCTGATCGGTCATGAATTGGAGGCGCTGGAGATTGTCCTGGAGTGGAGCGTAGTTGGCGTCATGAGGGTTTTCTTCGACGATAGTGACGACGGTGGTGGGATTGACGAAGCGGGTGAGGTCGTCGACGTGGCCGTGGGTGTCGTCTCCGGCGATGCCGTTGCCGAGCCAGAGAACTTTGGTAATGCCGAGGTATTGGCGGAACATTTCTTCGTAATCGTGGCGGGTGAAGCCGGGATTGCGTTCCTGCGTTTTGGAGAGCAGGCATTCTTCGGTGGTGAGGAGGGTGCCGCGGCCATTGACGTCGATGGACCCGCCTTCGAGAACGATGCGACGATTGTTGTGGACTGGCAAGAAGAGGCGGTGCTTGAGTTTTGCGCTGGCGTTGGCTTTAGTGACGACGGCGGCGTCTTTTTTGTGATTGGGATATTTGGCCCAGCCGTTGAAGACGAAATGATTGTAAGCAACTTCGCCTGCGGAATTTTTGACGCAGATCGGACCGGAGTCGCGCATCCAGCCGCGATCGGTGGGAATGCGGAAGAAATCTACATTTTCGAGATTTGCGGCGGACTTTTTGAGAATGGCGCGGACCCGTTTTTCCGCGGCGGGATTCTCGACCATGAGGAAGACGCGCTCGACGTGGGAGAGGTGGCGGACGATTTCCGCGAAGGCCCAGGGAATGGGAGCAAATTTACCGGGCCAGTCGGTGAGTTCGTGGGGCCAGCCAAGCCAAGTGGCTTCGTGGTGCTCCCATTCTGCGGGCATGTGGTAGCCGAGTTCAAAGGGGGTTTTTGAGTTGGCGATTTGTTTCATGAGGGAGGCAGAGAATCTCCAATTTTGCTTCGTTCGCCGTCGTTCAGAGTTATTGGCCTAATGAGTGGAACGTTTACCTGAAACTTAAACTTTTTTTGATGCGCGTGTGAATTTTTTCTGACGCGATTATTTTTCGCCGAGCCAGCGATTGGCGATGATGGGATAGGCGTCGATGCGGCGATCGCGGAGGAAAGGCCAATTCCTGCGAGTCTCTTCGCTTTTGGCTGGATCGCATTCGACGACGAGAATTTCTTCCTTGTCGTTGGCGGCTTCGGAAAGAACCTGGCCGAAAGGATCGGCGACGAAGGAATTGCCCCAGAATTCGATGCCGGGATCGCCCTTGGCGGGCTGGCCTTCAAAGCCGACGCGATTCACGACGGCTACGTAAGCGCCATTGGCGATGGCGTGAGAGCGCTGAATGGTTTTCCAGGCATCGAGCTGGGCGGCGCCGACTTGGGCTTTCTCGTGGGGATGCCAGCCGATGCTAGTGGGATAAAAGATGACCTGCGCGCCTTGCAGGGCGGTGATGCGGGAACCTTCGGGATACCACTGATCCCAACAGATTTGCACGCCGATGCGGGCGAATTTGGTGTCGAAGTTGAGAAAGCCGAGATCGCCG
>DASXBH010000234.1:0-3960 GCA_036491775.1 Candidatus Acidiferrum sp. | reverse complement strand
CTGGATTATCCATACGGATTAATTGATCGTGTTGAAGAACTGAAAGTTCCGGCAAGAAGTGAAAGGTCAAGCTATTGTCTTCGGTCAAAGACAAGATGCGCGGGAGCGCCATGCATCCTGCCCAACCTGCCGCGCTGAATTCCGCTTCGGGGCGGGTCTCGGGAATCCAACCCCAGAGAATGCGGCGGCCTTTTTCATCGAGTTGGCTCTTTGGCGCGTAGAAGGCTCCTGAATCCAATAGGCCGCTTTTTTCGGGATGAAAGAGTAATTCCTTTTTGTCGAACTCGCCGGTCTGCCAATAGACTCGGCGTTCGGTCGAGTAAAGCAGCACATGTTTTTTGCCCAACGCGAAAAAATCGGGGCACTCCCACATTTCACCAGAGTCCACGAAGTCGGAAGTTCCTTTGCCATTGCCCTTACCGGTGGCCAAGGGGTGAAGGTATTCCCAAGTGTGAAGATCGGGCGAGCGATAGAGCAGCACGCGTCCGCCCTGGCCACGTTGGCCGGAGCCAATTCCCATGTACCAAAGATTTTCGTCGCGCCATAAACAGGGATCGCGGAACCCGGTGAGATTTGGATCGCGCGGCGGAAGGAGCACGGGAGTTGGAAATTTGTTCCAGGTGCGGAGCATCGGATCGTTACTTGTGGCGAGGCACTGGGTCTCGAGGAAATTGTGGGTGCCATCGCGAAGCGTTGCTAATTCTGGTGCGACGGATTTAACGCCGGTGTAGAGAAATGTTGGCGTGCCTTGGTGGATTACGGCGCTGCCGGAAAAGCAGCCGTCCTGATCGGCGGACCGTGGCGTGGGAGCGAGGGCGATAGGCAAGTGTTTCCAATGCACCATATCAGGGCTGACGGCGTGAGCCCAGTGCATGTCGCCCCAGACCGCGGCGTTCGGATTGTATTGGTAAAACATGTGGTAGTGGCCGCGCCAGAAAATGGGGCCGTCTGGATCGTTCATCCAGTTTCGCGGGGGCAAGAGATGGAACTGTGGCCGCAAAGGGTCGGCAGCGAGTCGCGCGGCGGGAATATGCTGTTTTGCGAGATCGATAGGGAAGGCAAGTCTTTTTAGAGCGGCAGCGCTTAGGGCGCCGGCACCCTGCAGAAAGTCGCGTCTCGACCAGGGCACAAACGCCTCCGAAGATGATGAGAGGAAGTCTAGCGCAATTTATCGAGGCGCTTGTCTTGGAGCAGGCGAAGCGATGCGAATTTGCTGGTGGTATACTCGGCCGCATGTCCGGCGTTTGCGAACACGGCGGTCGAATTTCTTTGCTGCTCGTGTTGGCGATTTCTGTTTCGGGCTTAGCCTGTCTTCCGGCTGCGCCGCAGTCATCGACAAAGGGCGTCGTCGACCTTGATGGACATGCTGAGAATCCATTCCTGAACGCCAATGGAAAGATTGTGGTACTGCTGTTCATTCGGACGGATTGTCCGATTTCCAATCGCTACACGCCAACGATTCAGGAAATGAGTGCGCACTTTGCGAAGCAGGCGGAATTTGTTCTGGTATATCCGATTCGGTCGGAGTCGGCGGAGCAAATCCGCAAACATTTAAAAGAGTACGGTTACAAACTCCCAGTGGTTCGTGATCCAGAACTGCGATTGGTGCACGCGGCGCAGGTGAAAGTGACTCCGGAGGCTGCGGTATTTTCCGCAGATGGTCGATTGCTGTATCACGGGCGAATCGACGACTGGTATGCGGATTTCGGGCGGGCGCGGCCGGTGCCGACTACACATGAATTGTATTCCGCGGTGGAAGCAGCGATTGCAGGAAAACCCGTGGCGATGGCCGCTGTACCAGCGGTGGGATGTTTTCTTCCGGACACGCCATGGGGGCCGGGCGTCCGAGTTGGATTTTGGCGGCGGTCTTGTTCACGGGAGGGTGCATTTGTTTAACGGCGCAAGAGAAGGCGGAAATTCGCGCGCCTCAGGAAGCTCCGTCTGGCGCCGCTTCTCGCGTGGTGACCTTTAATCGCGACATCGCGCCGATCATTTTTAAGTCGTGCGCACCGTGTCACCGGCCGGGAGAAGCGGCGCCGTTTCCGTTGCTCAGCTTCGAAGACACAGCGAAGTTCGCACGTCAGATTGCGGTGGTTACGAAACAACACATCATGCCGCCATGGCTCCCTGCGAAGGGAGAGTTCAGATTTCAGGGCGAGACGCGGCTTACGGATGAGCAGATTATGCTATTTCAGGAATGGGCGGAGCGCGGTGCGCAGCGCGGCGCCGCGGAGGACCTGCCGGCTGCACCAAAATTCGCGAGTGGCTGGCAACTTGGAAAGCCGGACCTAATACTTCAAGCACGAAAGCCGTATGCTTTGGCGGCGGGCGGCACGGATAATTATTGGAATTTCATTTTCCCGACGCAATTGAGCGAAACCCGCTGGATAAAGGCGATCGAGATTCGTCCAGGGGAAAAGCGAGTGGTGCATCACGCCAATATTCTGGTGGACCGACTGCACTCTTCGCGTGCGCAAGAGAAACATCCAGGTGAAGGTTTTCCTGGTATGGAGTTGAGGATCGAGTCGGAATCGTTTGACCCGGATTCACGTTTATTTTTCTGGAAGCCGGGATCTTCGCCGCACGAAGAACCGCCGGGAATGGCGCTGCGGCTTGATCCAGGCAACGATTTTGTGTTGAACACGCACTTGCAGCCTTCGGGAAAGCCGGAGGTGATCGAGCCAAGCCTGGGCTTGTACTTCACGGATCAAGTGGCGACGAAATTTCCAATGCTGCTGGAATTGCAAAATGATGCGGCGTTGGATATTCCGGCGGGCGTTGCTGATTTTCCGGTGAGTGATTCGTTTACGATGCCCGCTGATGTGGATTTGCTGGCGATCTATCCGCACGCGCACTACTTGGGAAAGGAACTGCGCGCGACGGCGCAGATACCGGGCGGAGCTGTGCGGGATTTGATCTTGATTCCGCGATGGGATTTGAACTGGCAAGCGGTTTTTTATTACGCGGAGCCAGTGTTCCTGGCGAAGGGCACGGTTGTGTCGATGAAATATGTGTACGACAACAGTGAAGCCAACACGGCGAATCCTTTTCGTCCTCCGCGGCGGGTGCAGGCGGGGAACCGTACGACCGACGAAATGGCGCATCTATGGTTACAAGTGCTGCCGCGTGGGACACCCGAGGAGCAAGAAGTGGCTCGACGGGCGATACAGGAAGCGCTGTCGCGGCATGACATCGACCGCGATCCAAATGATTTCGCGGCGCAATACAACCTGGCGGCGATGCTGCAAGCGCGGGGACAACTCGGTGAGGCGCTGGAACACTATCGGATAGCCGTGCGTCTTCGTGCGGACGATTGCATAGCGAATAATTCGTTGGGTGGCGCGCTGTTGGCGTCTGGTGATGCCGCAGGAGCGCTTGGTCCTCTGCAAGCGGCGGTGGCAAAGAATTCGGGGTATTTTCCGGCGCACTATAATTTGGGGAATGCGTACGCGTCGCTGGGGCGATTCCCAGAATCAATTAAGGAATTCAAAGCTGCGGTGCGATTGAATCCTACGGACTCGATGGCGCAGACGAATTGGGGAGCGGCGCTGGCGGAGACCGGGGCGTTGGCGGAGGCGCGAGAGCATTTGAAGAAGGCGGTGCAGTTGGATCCGCATAATACCGTGGCGCAAGACAACCTGAGCGAAGTAGAAAGCCGTTTGGCGGGCGGGAGTAATCCTTGAGGAGATGAGCGCGCGGCGATCTTAGTTTTGGCCGCAGGAAATTGTGCGCGTTTCGATGCCGTGGAGAAAGGACCGAGCTTCGGGGAAATCGGGGTTAAATTGAAGAACGCGTTTGATTGAAGCCCGGGCATCTGATGAGTTGCCTAGATTGCAAGCGACGCGCGCCAGGTTCATTCCGATTGAACCGCGCCACGGTTCCCGCTCGAATGCTGGTTTCCAGAGACGCAGAGCTTTTTCCACGGAGCCGGATTGCGCTTCGATGACGCCGAGGTTGACG
>DASXBH010000233.1:0-17242 GCA_036491775.1 Candidatus Acidiferrum sp. | reverse complement strand
TCCATCAGTAACAAGTTTCCTTACGTTCCGCCCGGAGCGGGAACGACGAACATCAACTTCGCGCAGTTTGAGCCATTTGGTTTCAATCTGAGTGTTATCCCCAAGAATTTCACCACACCTCGCACAACAAACTACAACCTTACCCTCGAGCGGGAATTGCCCGGTCAGACGATTGTCAGAATCGGATACGTGGGCGCACATGGCTCGGACTTGATTACATCGTATACGTTCAACCCAACGACTCCCGCCGGCGTACAGAAGTGCTTGGCTGACTCGGCTTGCGTTGCCTCGGGTGGTTTCAACTTGCCCACGCAGCATCCTGACTATTACCAATACCCAGGCGACATATGGGGTAATGCCGGGCAGCAGACTAACGGCGGATACTCTAATTACAACTCGATGCAACTTACGGTTGAAAAGCACACTACCCATGGTTTAACGTTCCAGACTTCTTATACCTACTCACATTCTTTAGACGTCAGTTCGAGCTTTGAGGACACGGCATTTCAGGCTGCGGGCGGTGTCGATCCGTATGGCAATTTCGGCCGTGACTATGGAAGTTCGGCGTTCGACGCGCGCCATCGCTGGGTGGGAACGTTCGTTTATGACATTCCTGGACCTAAGAACCTTTCCAACATAATTGCGAATCGGCTTCTCAACGGATTCGCGATCACCGGCATCGCAACTTGGCAATCTGGCTTCCCGATCCTGCTCCAGGATAGTAATACGTTGTCCCTAACCTGCTCAGGCGCATATTCGTTCTATGGTTGCCCTGACCGTCCGGACCTGGTCGCGCCAGTCACGCTGCTAAATCCGAAAACGTCCACGACTCATTTGTGGTTCACTCCATCATCCTTTACCGACAATGCTGTCGGTACTTTGGGGAATGTTGGTCGCGGATTCCTGACGGGTCCCACTTATTCCAACATGGACTTCTCGGTGCAGAAGAACACCGCTATCACCGAGGGAAAAAACATCCAACTACGAATCGAGTTCTATAACCTTTTCAATCACACAAATTTCGCGAATCCTGTTGGAGACGTTGCCAGTTCCCGGTTTGGCGAGATTCGCGGAATTCGCTCTTTTACAAATTCTCGTCTAATCCAACTTGGGGCGAAGTTCGTTTTCTAGGGCACGCTTTAGTGATTTAGACGGTACTCTAACTCGGGCCGGCCGCAAGGTCGGCCCTCTTTTTTATGTCGCCCGTAGTTTTTGAGGATAGAGCTTGAGTCATGCCGATAGGATCGGATTGCGCATTCTTCGGATTCCGGAGGTAGGGAACATGACAGAAGCGGCTGCGTTTGCGGAGTTCTGGCCGGAGTATGTGCGCGCGCATCGCGAGTTGTCGACGCGCGTCATGCATTGTGTTGGGACCCTGCTGGGGTGGGGGATTCTGGTGGCGGCGATTGTTACGCGGCATTGGTGGTGGATTGGGTTGGCTTTGGTTGTTCCCTACGCGCTGGCGTGGATCTCGCACTTTTTTATTGAGCGCAACCGGCCAGCCACGTTCGAGCATCCATTGTGGTCATGGTGGGCGGACCAAAAAATGGTGGCGATGATGTTAGTAGGGAAAATGGCCGACGAAGTGAAACGCGCTTCGCAAACTACCGGCGGCTAAAGTCGTAACTCCTTTTACGCGCAAAGAACATTTACGCAATTTTTCGGAATGCGCGCGGTTTTTTTTACTTCATCGCCAGCCTTTATTCGGAGCGCACTGCCAAGATTTGCTTGCCCTGGACTTTAATTTCTACGCCGTAAGGTGGGCGAATGTCGCTGCCTTGCACGATGGCTCCGCGGATCCACACACTTCCAGGGAGATTCGCGGTTTTCAGCGGGTCATATAAAGTGTGGCTGCAGGGATTACCGGCCAGCGGATGAGTTGCCGCTTGGTAACCGTATCCATCGCGCAGGTCGGAAAGTTTGCTGACATACTCCAGTTCGCAGGGGCCGTACGGCGCCTTACGAGAAAAGGCCCAGTAACCGCTGGCCTGGGTGGCGGAGCCGGTCGGCAGCCGCACGATAATCGCGGGAATATCTTCACCATTGACGGGGTTCTTGACAAAAAAATTAAGCGAAGACCAAGGCTTCGCCAACTGCGCAACTGTCGCGATGACAGGATTTGAGGCGTCCGCATGTGGCAAAAGCGAATCGGGATCGGGTGGCGGCGACGGTACTTCGATTTGCGGGACAGGTTCAGACCGGGTGGCTTCCGCGGGATGAGTGCGCGAAATCCAGCGGCTGGTGAAGACGAAAACAACTCCTAAAATTAAGACGCCGAGGATCAGCGGTACTAAGGGATTCAGGCGCGGAGGTTTGGGCTGCAAATCTGCCACGCCAGGAATATGCGGCATCTCCGCCTTAAAGCGAACTGGTGAAGAATTGTCTGCCATTTGCGATTAACGATTCAACTGAACTTAAGTTGACCGAGCCGGGAAGGGAAGCGAGAACCAGCACATGGCAATTCCGGTCAAATTGCATTGTACTGATGATGCGTGGAATTCAGCAACTCACTGTGGCGGATTTCTGCTCAAAAAGCCACTACTCGCGACTTGGGTTGTGTTAGTCATATGGTGACACCGGCCCGAAGCAAGCTTGTCTCCACGCGCATTGCGCACTACTGTAATATCAGGGGTACTTAGGAGTTCTCCGCAAGCCATGAGTGGCGACACTCGATCGTCTTCGGCCCGCGCGTTCGTGCGCAGCTTGAACATCTTGCTCAAGTTTGCGCGGTTGTACGAATTTGGGCATGTTCGCACCATGGGCCAGTTCGAAACGACGTGGAAGGAATTGCGTCTGGCGCTGGATGAGAGCGGCGACACGGGGTTGCTTCTTGGTGCATCCGGCAATCAGATTTTGCTCGATGGCGTTCCGCTGGGCGCGTCGGCTTCGGAACGAAGCTTTGCGCAGTTGCTCATCACGTCTGGAATAGCCAGCATCCATTTCGCACGCAGCCTGAACCAGGGACAATTCGCGCGCTTTGTGCGTGCTTTTCCTACGGGCACATCCAAGCCTAGCGCTCTTGCCGAGCAGCTAAAGACGGCGCTGGCTGGAGAAACGTCGATCCGCATCAACGAGATTCGCTTCGTGGCGGAAGATGGCTCGGTGGCGGGAATCAAGATGGCGGCGCAGCTTACCGCGAAAGCGCTGGGCGCGCAGAGTGACCGCCTTCGCGACATCTTCGAAGATCCTAACAAGCTTTTGCAGCTCATTCTGGCGGCCGAAAGCGGTCGCGGTGGTGGCGGGCCAGGAATGGGTGCAGGCGATGGAGGCGGCGGCTCGGGAAGCGGAGGCAGCAGCGGCGCCAGTTGGAGCGGGGGTGCCGGCAGCGCCAGCGGTAGTCTATGGGAAGCGGGCAAGCCATCCGCGTCAGGCGGAGGGCCGGCTCCATCACTTGGCGGTGGTGGTGGAGGTACGGGAGGCGGAGAGGGATCGGGCGGCGGTGTAGGTGGTTCGGGTGGTGGTGGCGGCACGGGAAGCGGCGGCTCCGGTTCTGGAAATGGCGGTGGTGGTGGTGGAACGGGCACAGGCGGCGGCTTTGGAACAGGTGGGTCGGGCGGCGGAGGTGGCACGGGTACAGGCACCGGCGGGAGTGGCGGTGGTGTCAGCGGTGTCGGCGGAGGCACTGGAACAGGGACTGGCGGCGGTGGTGGTTCCAGTCAAGAGCCGGGCAAGTGGGTTACTGCGTCCGCGCTGCTCCGTGGTGGGGTCCTTGGCGGTGTACCGGGCGCAGTTGGCGTTGGTGGAGGCGGTGGTCTAGGCGAAGGAGGCGGCAACTACGCCGTCGCTGAAGAACAAATTCGCTCGATGATCAATCTGTTCGCCCAGCTTGGGAAGTCTCGGAAGGATCCCGATAGCCGCATGGACACGAACACGTTCCAATCACGGCTCTCAGCCATGCCGGTCCGCGCGCAGTACACGCTGCAACAGGCTTTGGCAGGACTTGCCGCGCAAGCTCCCACGGATAAGCCGGACAAGCCCATGTTGCTCAAGCTGGCCGAGCACGTGGCGATTCGATTCGCTCTGGACAGCTACGAGCGCGGCGAACTGCGTGTCAATGCGGTGAAGCAGTTGCTGGATCGCATGAACGCTGAGATCGAAGCACTGCGGAAGATTCTCGGCGCACAAGAAGAAACCATGGCGAGCGCTGGTTTGCAGGTGCAAGCGTACACTGAGCTACTCGACCAGGAGTTCTGGCAGCAAGTTCCGGAAGAGAATAAAAAGGAGGTGCTCACTTCCGACGAAGCGTGGTGCGTACCTCCGCGCAATGTGCGAGCGTTTCTGGAAGAGATGTTGCGTCGTGGTGAGCTGAAAACCGTTAACGAGATTTTGACTAAGTACGCCGCTTGTATCGCGCTAGAAGCTCCCGAAGCGCGCCGGACCACCGCGATTGGCTTGTCGGACCTGGCCGAGTTTTACGGCAGCGGAGATGGCAGCGCGCTGATCGACGTCATTCGCCGCCTGGGCAATCAACTGGCGATTGAGCGCGAACCGGATCTGCAGACCCTGGTCGGCGCAGGCTTTGTGCGCATGAGCCAGGAAGCCAGTTCGAAACGTTTTTATCCCGCGATGCAACAAGCCCTGGCATCGCTGGACAGTGTGGAGGCGCTTCGCCCGGGGAGCACCAACAACCTTCGTCAGAGAATCGGAACGGAAGAGCGCATCCCTGAATTTGTGGAAGACGCTATGCGGACGGGACAGATTGCCGATGGCATGTTGGAGATTTTGACGCTGATGCCCAAGGCGTCGCTGCATTACGTGACCAATCGATTTGCGAATTGCGGATTCCGGGAAGATTGCGATTTGCTGGGACAACTTGTGCATGGGCTCGGTGAAGAAGCAACGCACCGGCTGGTAGAAACATTGCAGAATGCGCCGGCAACCGAGGCTACGGAAGTGATTGGCGTGCTGAGCCAGATCTCTCCGGATTCTGTGGTTCAGATTCTGCCGGCACGATTGGCGCAATGGCCTCGGTCTTCGCACGATCGCGCCATTCGGCAACTGTCGTCAGCGCCAGCGCAGCAGCGCGGGAATTTGCTGGTGGTGTTATACGACTCCATTGATACCTTAATTCGTCCGCTAGCCATTGATGAGATGGGAATGAGTGGGCGGACTGAGTGCATCCCCAAACTGGTCGATCTTATCCGCGATGACAGTACTCCGCCGTTTATCCGAATCAAGGCGATTGAGGCTGCGGGTCGTCTGCGAGCGAGCGCCGCCAGCCCTATCCTTCAGCAGATTCTGGATGCCAAACAGGTGTGGCGGTGGGCTTATCACAGCGAGCTTCGCATCGCGGCCGCGCAGGTATTGCAGAAAATCGAGCCCAGTGTGGCAATCGAGAAAATTGCGGCCAGCGGGTTGGACCGTAGAGAATTGGTTCTCGAGCCGCTCGATCCGGAAGTCAATGCTCCGGTGATTCGGCAGCGCCGCTATGCTCGATTGAAGCTCACGAAGCATGTACCTACGGTGACTACCAATCTTCGAGAGAATATGCGGATCAGCATTGCTGAACTGAATATGGGAGGCGGCTTAGGCGCGGCGGATCGTCACTTGGCACCAGGCTCGCTACTGTCGTTGAAGCTTTCCCATGGTGTTCGTAGCATTCGCGCTCAGGCTGTGGTGCGGGGAGCGCGTCCGCAAGCGATGGCGTTCGAATTTGTCGAAATGGACCTGGATGAAAGATCGCGCATGCGCAAATTGCTTTTGGAACTTGGCGGCCTTCCGCAACCGGCAATCGTTACCAACCGAAGCCGGCGACAAGGCCGGATTGCACTGACGAAGTAGCTTGCGGTTTGGGCACGAAACCCTTTGACTCACCTGTACCGCCTCGATACACAACCGTCCTTTCGTTCAGGTCGCCCTACTGCCCACCTGTCGCGATAACAAGCGCGTCACATGGGACCACTGTACCATTGTGGGCATCCTGCAACCGCCCTACGGTACTAGAAGGGATGTCCTATCGAGCTAGACCGAAGTGCTATCGACCGAAATGGGTGTTGCGGGATGAAAACAGACCCTAGAACGGCCGCAGGCAGGGCGTTCGTACGAAGCCTTAATATTCTACTGAAGTTCGCGCGCCTGTATGGGTACGATCACACCCGTACGATCGAGCAGCTTGATACTGCCTGGAGCGAACTGCGCACGGCAATTCCCGAGGATGCCGAAGGCGGTTTGCTGCTCGGCGCCACCGGGTCCCAACTGCTGCTTGATGGTGTTCCGCTCGAAGGAAGTCCCGCCGAAAAGCAATTCGCGCAGTTGCTCTCTGCTGCCGGACTGGCCAGCGTTCAATTTACTCCCGAGATCACCGAGGGCGAGCTGGCGAAATTTGTACACGCCTTTCCAACTGGGAAAGCCAAGCCTGCCGAACTTGCGATGCAATTGAAGGAAGCTATCGCAGGTGCGCGAGGCATTCGCGTAAACGAAATTTGTTTCGTGGCCACGGATTCGCGACTGAAAGACGCCAGTATGGCCGCACAAATCGCGGCGGCGTCTCTTGGTGACGAACAGGATTCGTTCAAGAAGATGCTGAACGATCCGCAGAAGCTTTTGGAGTTGATTGCGGCCGCGCAGGGTTCTCACGCGGGTGGAGAAGGAGGCGGCGGTCCAGGAGACGGCGCCGGCGCGGGTTCCTCTACGGGTAGTTTCTACGGCGGCTCGGGCGGCGGCATGGGCGGAACTGGTGCTGGAGGGCTGGGACTAGTTACGTCTTCCGGCGCCGCGATCGAAGCGACACCGGCGGTATTTCTTGCGCCTTCTTCGAGTGGCGTTCATGGAGGCGCTAGCGCGGGCAATGGTTCGAGTCACCCTTCGGCTTCGGCCTATTCGGGAGCTGGCACTTCGGGGCTAATGGGTGGGTACGCGGGACCGGGCGCCGCATCGTGGTCTGGTAAAGCAAACTCCGCTGCGCCAGGTGCAGGTCCCAACGACGAGGAAATCTATCGAATCCTTCGAGCGCTTACCATGTTCGGCAAAATGGGAACGTCGCAGAATCCTGCGTCGGCGGCTGTTGAATTTCAGGATGAGGTGACGCAGCTTCCTCCGCAGTCGCAAGATGTTTTGCGTGATGCGCTGGCAGGAATAGCAGAACAGGGCCGACACAAGAAGCTGGATCAAAACGTTCTGGTGCAACTCGCCGAGCATCTCTCGATCCGTTTTGCGCTGGAGCAGTTCGAACGTGGCGAAGTAAAGGTCAACGCGGTTCGCCAGATGCTGGACCGCATGAACCAGGAAATTGAAGGATTGCGGAAGATCCTGGGGCAGCACGAAGACAAGCTCGCTGATGCCGGGATACTTGTCGAATCGCACCGGGAGATCCTGGATCGGCAGTTCTGGGCTTCGGTGCCGGAAAGCGCCAAGCGTGAAGTCCTGCTTTCTGAAGAAGCGTGGTGCATCCCTCCAAAGAACGTGCAGTCGTACGTAGGCGACCTCATCGCGCAGGGCGATGTTGCTGAAGCGATCAGCATCTTGCAAAATTATGCGCGCTGCGCTGATAGTGAGGAACCCGACGCGCGGAAACGTGCTGCCACTGGCCTCTCGGAACTTGCTGGGCTGTATGCGCAGGCCGATCCAAAGTTGCTCGCCGAAGCGTTACGTCACGTCGGACTTCGTTTGAGCGTGGAGCAAGACCAGGACCTTCAATCGCTGGTGAGCGCCGCGTTCGTGCGGCTTAGTCAGGAAGCTGCCTCACAACGTTGCTTTCCGGCTATGGAACAGGCGCTGGACTTGCTTGCCGGCGTGGAGTCGCAGCGTCCAGGCGTAGCCAAAAGCCTGCGCGTGAAGATGGGTATCGAAGAGCGCGTGCCGGAGTTTGTGGAAGAAGCCCTTCGCGCGCGCCAGGTTGCCGCAGGCCTCACGGGAGTTCTCCGGCAGCTTCCGCAGACCGCGATGGAACAGCTTTCGGTGCGTTTCAATCGCTGCCAATTGCGCGATGATCTGGAAAATGTCGCCAATCTGGCTCATGATCTGGGCGAGGAATCGTTGCAGTATCTGCGCAGCACACTTCGCGGCGGCCCTGTGGCGGAAGCCGTGGAAATGGCGGGTCTGCTTGCAAAACTGGACCCGCAAGCCGCTGCGGTTTTCCTGCCGGCACGGATGAAAGATTTCCCCAGGACCTCGCAAGACCGCATCGTTCGTCAGATTTCCGCCAGCGGATCTCCAGGACGATGCCGCATCTTGCTGCAGATTCTCGATCATGTCGATCCGCTGGTTATGCCTCTGGTTGTCGACGAATTGGGCATTACCGGCGATCGCGACGGGCTGGGACGCCTGCTCACCATCGCGGATGGCGATTTGCCCGCCGACGCTGCTCCTTACCTCCGCGTGAAAGCCATTGAAGCACTGGGCCGCCTGAATTCCGGGGAAGCTGCCAGCACTTTGAAACGGATCGCCGAAGCTCGGAAGATGTTTGGCTGGGTTCACCCGCAGGAACTTCGAATTGCGGCTCTGCAGGTGTTGGAAAAACTCGATCCGGCGTGGGCTCGCGATTTCCTGCCGAAAAGCGGCATTGAGCGAGACGAACTTAATCTCGCCCCACTTGAAATTCCCCAGAATTCGAAATTTGTGCGGCAACGACGCCATCCTCGGGTCCGTTTACAGAAGGCTGTCTCCGCGGTCAGCACCAATCTGAAGCAGAATTGCCGGCTGGAGATCAAAACTGCCAGTCTCACGGGCGGATTAGCCTCCACCAATATGCATCTCGCTCCCGGCACCAAGGTCAATCTGCGGATGCAACTCGGCCTGCGCAATGTGCAGGCCACGGCCCTGATGCGCGACTACCGTGCGCAGGATATGTCCTTCGAAATTGTGGACATGAGCCTGGAAGAGCGGAGTAAATATCGCAAGCTGCTCTTGGAAAACATTGGGAGAGATTCCTCGGCAGTTGCTAAAAACCCGCTTCCGCCCGTCAAGATCAACTAGAGTCACGCATGTCACGAGTTTACCTCCAGGGTGAACGCCCCGGTAAGCGGGTAACAGCCGCGCATCCTTCGTCCGACGGATAGTATCCAACCAGTAACTCGTCGCAAGTACTACAACTCGGTACTTTGGTTGGATTTACGAGCGGCATTTCTCCCCGTAATCTTGGTCCTGACACGAAGAACCACGCTCGCGGTTGCCCATCCTCGATCAATACCCTTCGTGCAGGTGGACTGTTTTGTCTGAGGGACGCTCACTTCGATTGCTCTTTCTTCTTGTTGCCTGCGCTATTTTTGCGTCCGCAGCATGGGCGTCAGATTCTCCCATCGGGTTCCCGGCAAATCCGCGGTTCACCGTACAACGCCTTGAAGAGCAATTCGGGCTGGGGGCTGTGACCGTCACCACCATGGGGCAGGATGCTCAAGGTTTCTTGTGGATCGGTACGCAGACGGGCCTGTATCGCTACGATGGCGCGCGTGCCACGAAAATGGTGGAAGTCGAAGCAATCATCGGTCACTACGTTCAAGACTTGCTGATAGCGCCGGATGGCACCCCTTGGTTTGCCGGCAGCCATGGCGTGGCTTATTACAAGAACGGCAAATTCCAGAAGCTGCCAATTCCCGCTAGTGCGATGCCGCTTGCCAGCGGTAGCCAGATATTTGCGGTCGATAGCGTTGGCACGGTCTTCGTCCTGCTATTCGATCGCGGAGTTTTGCGCGTGGACTCCAATAATCCTTCGCAAAGCAAAGTTTTTGGTACTCCTGAAGGAGTAACCGAGGCGGCGCTTGGGATTGTGCGCGGATTCGACGATTCCATCTGGTTTACCTTCGGTACTCATCTGGCGCGGATCGACCCACTTTCGGGGAACGTACAAATAGATCCCACCATAAGAATTCCCTCAGAGCGCGTGGTTGCTTTGATGTTCGATGGCAAACAGAAAATGTGGCTGCGCACCGCTACGCAGTTGGCCGGAATCGATCCGTTGCTTCACAAAATCTCGCTGAATGCTGTTCCGATCGGCACGGCCAATGAAGAAGAAGGGAAGCCCTCGCTAGATCAACATGGGTTTCTGTTGGTACCTTCATCTTCCGGTTTGTATTGGGAGGACAACGACCACTGGCGCATTCTTACGGATAAGCAGGGGCTTTCGAGCAACGACGTTCAAGGAGCGTTGGAGGATAGTGAAGGCACGCTGTGGGTGGCGGGCTCTGGAACGGGACTGGATCGACTGCCCGGCATCCATGAATGGTCTGCGTGGACCACGACGGAAGGGTTACCTGACAACTCGACGTGGGCCACAATTCGCGATCACCAGGGCCGCCTGTGGGTCAGCACGGTTCATGGAATCGGGATATGGGACCCTGCCGCTAATCACTGGCACATCATCTCGTCCCTTGGCGGTCCCTCGCGTTCGGAAGTGCGCCAGATTCAGCTGGCAAGCGATGGCTCGGTCTGGGCGCTTACCGCTCCTGGTTCCGTGGTACGCATCGATCCCAACAATTTCTCGATGAGCGCCTGCCCGTCGTTCCACGGGCGTTCGTTCCTCAGCATTCTTGCCTCACCGCAAGGCGACATCTGGGCCACTACACGGGCGCGCCTGGTGCGGTTTGATGGCCACAATGCGTCGCCCGTTCCGATTGATGTTCCCGTTCCTATCGCCGAAGGCAGCGACATCGAGTATCTTGCGTTCTCTCCGTCCGGGGTTTTGTGGGGCACCGGTCCTGGAGTGTTGTATCGATTTGACGGGAACTCCTGGCGCAAATTCACTGCGCAGGATGGTCTGCAAGGGCAAGCCATTACCAGCGTTGCTTCGCTTAACGACAATGATGTTTGGATTGCTTACAACGACGTCGTGAGCGTTTCTCACATTCGTCTGGACCCCAGAGGCGTCGCACATTTTGAAAATCACGAATGGGACTTGAACATCATTGGGCAAGACTCCAAGGGGCGGGTTTGGTTCGATGGCACCGACGGCATCGCGGTCCTTTCTCCCAATGGAAGTCTCCAGCGTTTTTCTCATGCAGATGGATTGCTTTGGGATGACACCAGTCCGTGGGGCGCGCGGGAAGAGGCGGACGGAAGTTTTGTCATCGCCACTTCTCGCGGATTGGCCCGGTACGAGCCCGGGGTTCACCCACACCAGGAAAGCCGGCCACGAGCGGTACTAACATCCGTCGTCCTGGGTGGCACGGAACGCGGCGCGTCGGAAATACCGAAGGTTCGGTCGGCGGATGGCAGTCTTACAGTGCAGTTCACGCCGATGATATTCGATAATCCTGAGCGCATTTCTTGCATGTATCAGCTCAATGGCCTGGAAAAGCAGGTTTCCGAAACTTCTTTGCGTGAGGTTCGCTACGGAGGACTTCCTCCCGGTAATTACGAATTCTGGGTGCAATGCCAGCAGCCTGTTTCCAAGTTGGTGTCGGCGCGCACCAGCTTTCGTTTTCAGATATTACCGAATTTCTGGCAATCCGGATGGTCGCGACTTGCCGCGGTGTTTCTGTTGATGATGGGAATTTGGGCGTTCGTGTCGTTACGCACCCGCAGTTTGAACCGCCGCGGGATCGAGCTTGAACAGGCTGTGGCACAGCGCAGCGCCGAACTGCTTCAGAAAAACAAGGAATTGGAAGAGATTTCGCTGACGGATCCGCTGACCAATACCCGCAATCGCCGTTATTTTTACGAAACGATATCAACTGACATTGCGCAAGCTTTGCGGTCACACCTGAAAACCCTCGATCCAACGGCAACCCCGGGTCCACGCCAGGAATTGATTTTTGTTCTTGTCGATATCGACCGGTTCAAACGCGTGAACGATGATCTTGGCCACGCAGCCGGCGATCATTTGCTACAAGAAGTTGCCAAACGCATCGCATCCGTCATGCGCCGTTCTGACGATTTGGTGCGCTGGGGTGGCGAAGAGTTTCTACTGGTTTGCCGCACCACGGACCGTGAACACGCTGGGCTGCTTTGCAGTCGCGTGCTTGAGGCCATCCGCGACACGCCCTTCGACGTTGGAAATGGCGTGCAAGTGCACAAGACTTGCTCGATCGGCTGGGCGCCCTTCCCGTGGCTGCCTGATGATGTGGGGATGCTTTCCATCGACAATGTCATCGAGCTTGCGGACAAGGCGCTTTATCTTTCCAAGCGCGAGGGGCGCAATCGAGCGTACGGGATGCTTCCCTCGCCCACGGCACTGCAATCTGAACGCACCATTAGCATTGAAAGCCTGCGCGACTGCCCTCCAGACCTGGTGCAAATCGTATAGTCCTTTGGCCCTGCAATAACCTGTGCAGGGAAAAGGCCTCGCCCCTGATGGGTCGAGCTGCAGCGTCACGTTTAGCGTGAAATTATCGAGACGGGTGGGCCGTTTACGATTGCGCGGCGCGTTCCAGTTCTGCAAGGTCGATCTTCTTCATTTTCAACATGGCTTGCATCGCCTTCGGGTTCTTGATCAACTCCGGTAACCGCGAGGGCACAATCTGCCAGGACAGGCCAAACTTGTCTTTTAGCCAGCCGCATTGACTCTCATTTCCACCAGCGGAAAGCTTTGACCAGTATTCATCCACTTCCTGCTGCGAGTCGCACCGTACCATGAACGAGACAGCTTCATTGAACTTAAACATCGGCCCGCCGTTGAGCGCTGTGAACCTCTGTCCGTCCAGTTCAAATGCGATGGTGAGCGGTTTGCCCTTCGGGGCTGGAAGCTCTTTCGAACGCAACTCGTCCAGCCGGCGCGAGTTCTTGAATATGCTGAGATAAAAATTTACCGCTTCGTCGGCGTTGGCGTCGAACCACAGAAACGGAGTAATTCGTGGGGATTGCTCAAAGGAACTCATTGCTTCGACCTGACCTTTAGTTGGAATTTACGTCGCCGCTTGAAATTTCTCGGAAGCGTTTATTTCTTATGGCTGGTGCCTCAATCTAACCATAGATTACTTGCATATGACAAGTAAATGCCGTCGCGCGCTCGAGCGCCGTTCTACCTCCTGAAAGGATGGTCACCAGCCTGGAACTTCGTATCTACCGAAGGTAATAAGCTCCGACTTGGAGCGGTGCTTCTTACGCGGGATCCCAAGGGCGTGGTCCGTAATCGTGATTCTTGGCGTCCACGCATCCAAACAGTTACAATGGAGTGTTGGCGAGGACTTTCCCGAACCTATCAAGCCACCGGGAACGGCCTCAGTTCGTCGAGGAACCACTAACTTTTCATGGATATCGCCAAGATATTAGACTCGGTCGTCGCGCGTTTTATCGGCACCAAGCACGAGCGCGACCTCAAAAAATTGCAGCCAATCATCGCGGCCATCAACGCCCAGGAACCTGAGGTACAGGCCCTCAGTGACGAACAACTCAAAGAACGCTTTGCAGCGCTGAGGACGCAGGTTCAGGAACGGCTGAAAGATGCCGATCCCGCGGACGACACGTATAAAGATCAGTTGCAGGCTGCGTTGGATGCGGTCACGGTACCTGCGTTTGCGCTGGTTCGCGAAGCTGGCCGACGCTTTCTAAGAATGCGCCATTTCGATGTGCAGCTCATCGGTGGCATGGTTTTGAACAGCGGCAAGATCGCCGAAATGAAAACCGGCGAAGGAAAAACGCTGGTGGCCACGCTTCCTGCGGCGTTAAACGCACTCGCGGGCCGGGGCGTGCATATCGTCACCGTAAACGATTACCTGGCGCGCCGCGACGCCGAATGGATGAGCCCGCTGTTCAAGGCGTTGGGCCTGACGGTTGGCGTGATCGTTCACGATCTCGATGATGTGCAGCGTCGCGCCGCCTATGCCGCCGATCTGACCTACGGCACCAACAACGAATTTGGCTTCGACTATCTTCGCGACAATATGAAGTACGATCTGGCGAGTTGCGTGCAGCGCGGCCACCAGTTTGCGATCGTCGATGAAGTCGACTCCATCTTGATTGACGAAGCGCGCACCCCGCTAATTATTTCTGGGCCGTCGGAAGAATCGACGGACAAGTATTTCAAGATCGACAAAATCATCCCGAAGCTGATCAAGGACATTGACTACACGCTGGATGAGAAGCACCGGACCGCCACCCTTACCGAAGAAGGCGTCAGCAAGTGCGAAAGACTGCTCAGTCTCGGCAACCTGTACGATCCTGCGCACATGGAGACGATTCACCACGTTTATCAGGCTCTTCGCGCGCACACGTTATACAAGAACGATGTCGATTATGTGATTAAAGACGGCGAAGTGATCATCGTTGACGAGTTCACTGGACGGCAGATGCCGGGACGGCGCTGGTCTGATGGCCTGCACCAGGCGGTGGAAGCCAAGGAAGGGGTAAAAATCGAGCGCGAGAATCAGACCCTCGCGACCATCACCTTCCAGAATTATTTCCGCATGTACAAGAAGCTTGCGGGTATGACCGGCACCGCGGAAACAGAAGCCGCTGAATTCGGGAAAATCTATAATCTCGATGTCGTGGTGATTCCCACGAATCGCACGCTGATTCGCAAAGAGAATCCGGACGTTGTGTATCGCACTGAAAAAGAAAAGTTCGAAGCGGTCGTCAACGGAATTTTGCAGGAAGACAACACGCTAGCCAACGGAATTCGCCAGTACCACGAGCGGGGGCAACCCGTGCTCGTCGGCACCATTTCGATCGAGAAGTCGGAAACCATCGCGGACATTCTCAAGCGGGCCGGGGTTCCGCACCAAGTGCTCAACGCCAAGCAACACGAACGCGAATCGCGCGTCGTCGCGCAGGCGGGGCGGAAGGGTGCAGTCACCGTTGCCACCAACATGGCCGGCCGCGGTACGGACATTCTCCTTGGCGGCAATCCTGAATCGCTGACTCGCGAATATTTCCTGAAGAACAAAATGGCCATCCCCTACGCTGCCGCTCCGGCCGTGCTCGGCGTCGATGGAGCCAATGGGGATGCTCCGCAACCCGCCGTGCAGATGGTGCTGTTCCAGCACGAAGGCAAGATTTTTCAAGTTCCGCAGGATCAGTGGAAACCGGTCTACGATCAATTCGCCGAGCAGTGCAAAGCGGAACACGATGAAGTCGTGGCGCTTGGCGGACTGCACATTCTTGGCACGGAACGGCACGAAGCTCGGCGCATCGACAATCAGTTGCGTGGCCGCGCTGGGCGCCAGGGCGACCCTGGCTCGTCGCGATTCTTCCTTTCACTTGAAGACGACTTGATGCGCATTTTCGGCGGCGAGCGCGTGAAGCAATTGATGTTCCGTTTGGGTATGACCGAAGGCGTGCCAATCGAATCGCGGCTGATTTCCAGTCGTATTGAAAACGCGCAGAAGTCCGTGGAAGCGCAGAACTTCGACGCCCGCAAACACCTGCTGGAATACGACGATGTAATGAACAAGCAGCGCGAGACGATTTACGCCATTCGCCGCTCCGCGTTGGAAGGTAAGGATCAGCGCGATTATGTTCTAGGCGTTGCAGAAGACGTTGCCCGCGAACTCGTCGACACCTACTGCCCGCGCGAACAGCATCCCGGTCAGTGGAATACCACACAATTTATTGCTGAAGTGAATAGCCAGTTTGGCATCGATGCCAAAGCTGCCGGCGCGGATGCAACCGCGCTAAATCACGATCAACTCGGCGACGCGCTGGCCGATGCGGTCCAGGAGCGCTACACCGAGAAGGAAAAGCAATTCAGCCCTGATCTTCTTCGATGGCTGGAGCGCCGGATCATTCTTGATGTTGTGGATACTCAGTGGAAGGACCATCTTCTCTCTCTCGATCACTTAAAAGAAGGCATCGGGCTGCGCGGTTACGCTCAGAAAGATCCGATTGTCGAGTTCAAGAAGGAAGCGTTCATTCTGTTCGAAGACATGATGGCGCGCATCGACAACGAAACGGTGCGGTATCTCTTCCATGTGCAGATTCAACAGAACGAAGCACCTCCACCCCAAGTTGCGCCTGCGCCGGAACCGCCGCGCCGCCAGCCACCCGGTCTTGGTGCTGCTACCGCCGTGGCCAGCGCTGCCGCGCGTGCATCCGAAGCTCCCACGTCTTCGCAGCGTTTGCCGGATTTTGCGCGATCCCTGGAACGCAAACAGGAACGCCAACAGCGCGATCTGCAATATCAGACGGGACCCGCACAAGCCGAAGCTCCTAAGCCGGTTCGCACCGGCGCCAAAGTAGGCCGCAACGATCCATGCCCTTGCGGCTCCGGCAAGAAGTATAAGAAGTGCCACGGTGCCAACGCCTAGAAAATCTGCAATCTGACATCTGATAAAACGAGGACAACATGCCACCACCAGGCGCAGGCCCAGCTCAAATGCCCGAACGCCATCCAATTCCTGGCGTTAAAAATCTTGTTGCGGTTGCTAGCGGCAAAGGTGGCGTAGGGAAAACTACCGTTGCGGTCAATTTGGCGCTCTCTCTGGCGAAGCTGGGGCACCAAGTTGGCTTGCTTGACGCCGATGTTTACGGTCCAAACGTGCCAATTATGTTGGGCTCCAACGCCGAGCCGATGGCCACGGCGCAGCAGCGCATCATTCCGGTCGAGGCCCAAGGCATCAAGATGATCTCTATGGGGCTGTTGAATCCCGGAGACAAACCGGTGATTTGGCGCGGTCCCATGCTACACAGTGTTATTACGCAATTTCTGCGCAGCGTGGAATGGGGCCAGCTGGATTATTTGATCATCGATCTGCCGCCTGGCACCGGCGACGTGCAGCTCACCTTGATACAAACTGTTGCGGTGAGTGGTGCAGTGATTGTGACCACGCCCTCGGTCGTGGCGCTCGCCGATGTCCGCAAAGCCATTGAAATGTTTCGGCAGGTTAACGTAGAAATTCTCGGAGTGGTGGAGAACATGAGTTCCTTCGCTTGTCCACATTGTGGCAAGCCGGTCGATATTTTTGGCCACGGCGAGGGGACCAAGACCGCAGTTGCTTATGGTGTTCCAGTGCTTGGTGAGATTGAAATCGACCCGCGCATCCGCCTGGGCGGCGATACCGGCAAGCCTGTCGCTGCGCAAGGTGAAGCCGCTCCCGCGGCACAGAGCCTCTACAAGGTAGCCAAGGCTGTAGTGGCGCGCCTGGACGAGGTAGCGGCCACGAACAGCGGCCCCAACATTCAAATCGACTAGTTGGGCTGTTCCCAAACACGGCAGCGTTCTGGCCGCCAAATAATTCGACAATTTTTTATGTGAGGCGCCAGCCGTTCTGGCGGAGAATCGGGGTCGCTTAGGTGCGGTGGAAAGCGCGCTCGATTTCTTTTACGGAGTAGCGCAGGACTACGGGACGGCCGTGGGGACAGCTCATCGGGCAATCGGTCTTGGCCAGTGCCGCGAGCAGCCATTCCATTTTGGTTTGATCGAGAGGCATGTTGA
>DASXBH010000232.1:0-2252 GCA_036491775.1 Candidatus Acidiferrum sp. | reverse complement strand
CGCGCAGGAAATTGTGATCGTCCGCGGGATGATAGTGCGTGGCGTCCAGAAATCTCTTGTACTGAACATTCGTGACCGGTGTGCGGTCCATATAAAAGCGCGAAATGTGTACGCGATTCCGATGCGACCGCCGTGCCGAATCCTCCCAAGGGTATTGGACGTCGACGCCAGGATCGTTGCCACCTTCAATCTCAACGCCGCGCACCGAAAAGTCGTAGTCGGCTTCAGGAATCGAGAGCATTCCCTCTGGCGCAGTGGCGACCGGTTTCGTGCGTGGAATCTCAACAATCGTTTGCGAGACCGCAGACCACGCTCGCGGATACGAACCCAGCGGCCGCTTGGACCGCCCGGCCATAAACCCGAGCAGCGGCTGCAGTGAGGGCGCGTCAGGGGCTTCTTCCGTCGAGAGCACCGCGGCAAAACCAAGTCCTTCGATGGGAAATTGCAGCGTAGCCTCTTCACCGTGAAGCACAGGCTGCAATTCGCGGCCCCGCCACAGATCGTAATAGCGCAGCCCGCGATGAAATGGGACGCGCAACTGTTCTCCAGTCACGTCGTACTCATTGCGATTCACCATGGTCCACAGCGTGCGCGACGCACCAGGAAATTTGCTGGCAAACACCCCAGCTTGCAGCGTGGCGGTATGCGGTTGCCAATCCGCGCTGACCAGATTTTCCGCGAACGCCCGCTCGATGCGCGTGAATCGCAGCAGCGCTTCGGCATCGTGTGGCGTCATGGGATACCAAAAGCCCCAAAGATTTTCCAGCGTGGCGTAGCCCACTCCGTTGAAAAAGGCGTGCTGCAGGCTGTCCGTTTTATCGCGCGTGAAACGGTCGGTGACATTCACCATGTGCCGCGGTTCCAGCCACCGCGATTTGTTCACCATCGGAACGAACGGGTACGGAACATCTTCCCAAGTCACCCAGTCGTTCCAGCCCAGCGTGCTCCATGCCAGCGACTCGTCGCGAATTTCAAATTGCGGCTCCAGCGCGAGGGGATGCTGCGCATTCCCCGAAGCAGCGCGAAACTCGGCTGGAACGCTCTCCAGCGTGTCGAAATTGATGCCGTCGGCACCGATTTCTTTGAGCAATTGCGTCAACGCGATAAACGGCGCCGTGGATTCTTCACGCGTACCGGAATCCCACGCCAGGATCGGGAAAAATACTTTGACGTGATGCCGGTGAAATTCGTCGACCAGATTTTTCACCGCAGGCAAGCCACCAGGGAGATCACGCAGCAGATCGAACTGATTTCGATCATCGACACCAATGTTGGGATACACGTGCCACAGCAGCACCGCGTCGATGGGCCCGATGCGCGATTCCGTTTCCGTCAGAAATTTCTCAGGTGTGTATTTGCCCGTTTCCGGGTCGTAGATGGAACGGTCCCACACCAGGAGTTGCACCTGCGAAAAGACGCGCTGCGTCCAGGCCAGTTCGGCGCGTTGGTAGTCCGCGTCGTCAAAGCGCAGCGTGCGAAGCCGTTCGGCCCGCCAGGATTGCAAACCCGCCAGCCACGCAGCCGATTCCGCTGCATCGTTCGGCCCGGCGAAGAATACCTCGGAAGGCGGCGGCGGTGCGCTGAGGTTCAAGACACCTCCTGGCGGAACCAGCGCGTGTCGCGGTTTCCATTCGTCAGAATGGATGAGCAGCGGCACGGAAAGAAGCGCAAGAATTGCCACCACTAGAATAAATCGACCAGGCAAACGTGGCATCACGCGACACCAAAGAGACAAAACACTTCTGAGATTTAAGAACGGATGACCAGCGAGGACTCTATTTGCTACAGGCGACCAAGTCAATTTCAGTAAGACTTAAAAAACATGTACCCGTCGCCGAGTGGCGATCTCCCGGGACCACGCTGATCGCCAGCACCACGGCTCCGGCATACAACCACCAAATCCATTCATTCGGGCGATCCGGCGTGAACGACAGCGAAAGAAAGGATCGCCTCGTGCGGAGTGATCTGCGTCGAGTCTCCAATATCAGGGAATCGAGCTCGGATATTTTTTGAGATATGCTCGCACGATCTCGAGGCTTTCATCTGAAGTACGGTAATCAATTGTGATAATAAAGTCACCGCTAGGCCATTTGTAATAGAGAGGAATCGCGGTTTGGCCGGGGGCCCGGGTGAGTTGGCTGCTTCTTACCTTGTTGTTGAATTCTGTTACGAGGGCGTGTTGCTTTGGATCGTTAAACGAAAGGTACATTCCCGGAGGATACTCTGCAAGGTACTGCGCCCATTGTGCATTC
>DASXBH010000231.1:0-2369 GCA_036491775.1 Candidatus Acidiferrum sp. | reverse complement strand
GCGGCGCTCGAAGAAAGCATGCTCTTTCACTTCCAGCACAACATACAAATCGCCTGCCGGACCGCCGTTTGGCCCAGCCTCGCCTTCACCTTGTACCCGCAACCGCGTGCCGGTATCGACGCCGGGAGGACTTCGCAGTTCAATGGTGCGCTCGCGATCGACACGGCCTTGTCCACGGCACTCCACGCACCGTTCTTTCACAATTTGCCCAGCGCCTTGGCAAGCGGGGCAAGTGCGATTGATGGTAAAGAACCCCTGCTGATAAACGATCTGCCCGCGGCCGCCGCACGCCTGGCAGGAAACCACGCCCGTTCCCTTCTTCGCGCCGGTACCATTGCACGCTTCGCAATATTCCTGGCGCGGCACGCGAATTTTGGTGTTCACTCCCGACGCCGCTTCTTCAAACGTGAGTGTCATGTCGTACCGGAGATCGGCGCCACGCTGCACACGGCTGCGCCCGCCGCGACGTCCACCGCCACCAAACAAGTCCTCGAAGCCAAAGAAGTCGCCAAAAATGTCGTGGAAGTCCTGGAAAATTGTGCCGTTGAAATCGGTCGAGCCGCCCGCTCCGGCAAGGCCAGCATGGCCGTAGTTGTCGTAAATCTGGCGCTTTTGCGGATCACTCAGAATGCTGTACGCTTCGGTGCACTCGCGAAACTTTATCTCCGCCTCTTCTTTGTTTTCCGGGCTGCGATCCGGATGCCACTTCAGCGCCGACTTGCGGTAGGACGCCTTAATTTCGTCGACTGTGGCGGTCTTGCTTACTCCTAAAACTTCGTAATAATCACGTTGATTCGATCGAGACATAGTTGCTGGGTTAAATCCCCTTCCGCATCAGCGGGTGGATGTTATTTAAGTCAAGAATACAGACAAAGTTTGTGCACCGAGAAAGCGTGCGAGGCGATGTCGCACACTGGCTAACAGCACCGGCGACTCCCGCGACTCCAAAAATTACATTCCTGCGAGAAGCTTCGTTTCAGTTCGCCGCTTTGTTAGATGCGCCGCCTGGGTGCACCGCTACGCGCACCATAGCCGGACGCAACACGCGCCCATGAAACGCATAGCCCGGTTGGAATACTTCCAGGATATCGCCTTCGGGATGGTCTTTGGTTTCGGTGCGATCCATCGCCTGGTGCAGATGCGGATCGAACTGCTGGCCAAGCGGCTCCATGCGTTCCGCACCCAAGCGCGTCAGGTTGTCGAGCAACTGCTTGTAAATCAGCTCAAACCCTTTGCGGTAGTTTTCATATTCCGCTTCACGATGAGCCGCAAGCGCATGCTCAAATCCGTCCACAATTGGAATCAGCGCTTCAATTACCCGCGCGGTGCTGCGCTTGGAATCTTCGGAGCGCTCCTTCTCGATGCGCTTCCGATAATTCGCAAAGTCGGCCTGATGGCGGACCAACGTCTGCCGCATGTCTTCCAGTTCTGTGGCGAGTTTTTTCGTATCAGACTCTTCCCGGGTCATTCCCCGTTCAAGGCCCTCTGACGCTGTGTCTGCTGCATCGTTCTTCGAATCATTGGTTTTCAATTCGCGTTCGTCCATACCTCGTACCTCAATGCTCTTTCTATTTTACTCGATCTTGCTAAGCGCTTCACTGAATAGCTGCGCCACATACGCGACCGCTGTCATCGCCCGTTCATAATGCATGCGCGTCGGCCCCAACACTCCCAGCGAGCCTTGCACCAGATCCGGATTCGAATACGGCGCGCTGATGAGCGCCAGATTTTCGCCCGCCTGCGAAATTTCCTTCACGCCGATCTGCACGAACACCGGTTCCGGCGTATCGATGCAGGCGTTCAACACCGTCACTAAACGGTGTTTCTCTTCAATCGCCACCAACAATTCGCGTAAGTGCGACTGGTCAGCAAACTCTGGAGCACCTATGATCTGGGCCGTGCCTTCCACGTAAATCTGCTGCACCGCGCTATCGCTCAGCAGCGCCGGCTCACACAATGTGAGCGCGCTGCCGACTAGCCCTTCATACTGCTCGCGGTCGCCGGCAAGCTTTTGCAGCAAGTCGGTGCGAATCGCTTCCAGGGTCCATCCCGAATAGTGACTGTTCAGAAAGTTCGCTGTGGCGTCCAGCTCTTCCTGACTGAACGGCCGTGCCGGCTTCAACACCTTGTCGCGTGTATTGCCGCCCGGCGAGATCAGCACCACTACAATCCGTCCGTCAGGGAGCAACCACATCCGCGCATGCTCCAGAACCGTTTTTCGCAACGGAGGAGACACGATGATCCCTACCCCCTTAGATGCCTCAGCAAGCACATGGCCCGCTCGTTCCGTTAATTCCGCGGCGGAAGTGCTGCCCGCCATTTCCCGGCGGATCCAGTCGCGGTCGTCGACGCTGAGGGTGGCCTGGGAG